>JANYDX010000390.1 GCA_025363395.1 Verrucomicrobiota bacterium | reverse complement strand
TCGAACGGTTTAAGGAAACAGAAGAGAGCCGCGGGCGTTCCTTCGGCTGCGCGCGATTGGACTGGGTCGTGGCGACTGTGCCGCCGGTGGGATCAGTGGCGTTTGGTGCCCCTTCCGCCGCTTGATCGGCATGGGTCGTGGGGGATTTGCTAGTAGCGATATTCGTGGCAATGCCATCCTCCGACTTTCCTTCTGTTTTTTCAAAACCGGACAGTGGAACCTGCTCGGCCCGAGCCTTCTGCTCCACCGTTTGCTGGGTCTCTTCTTTGGTTGGTTCGCTGGATGGAGCCGGAGCCCGCTGGGGCGGCGCCATGTCTCCGGAGACAATGGCCGTGTCGTTTTTGATCTGGTCCTGTCCTTTTACCGTGGGTCGGTTCTCGGGATCCTTTTCCTTCGCGGCAACCTCCTGAGCTGACTGTTGATTACGATTGCTGAAATTGCTCGTCTTGTCCGGCACGTTCTCCGGCGCGGCGGAATTCGTTTCCACAAACTGGAATGGATCCTTCTTCGGCTGCTCGGGCATCGGCGTAAGCTCGAAGTCAAAGGATTTGCCCTGATTGGGTTTCACCACGGCGATTCCGCTGTGTACTCCGGAAAATTTATTCAAACCGAACCGCGGGGACAGCCAGATCAGCAGCACGTGAAAGAGCACCGTGCAGGCGATGCCAATGCCGATGGAACGTCGGGTCGAATCATCCTCGGCCATCTCTGGCACCGGTTTTTCTAGCTCTTTTAACTGGTTTACCACGGCTTTAAATCAACGCGTCAGACCCGCCTGAGTCAAAATTTGTTTCATTTCATCGAGCGGTAATCCAACAATATTTGTCAGCGAACCGGTAAAGCCTTCCACAATCAGCTCGTTCTCCTCCTGAATGGCATAGCCGCCGGCCTTGTCCAAGGTATGCACCCGGCTCAGATAAAGTTCGATCACCGCCTCGTCGATCCGCTTAAAGGTCACTTCGCTGGCCACGCCTTGGTCCAGCTTCAAGCCGTCGCTCACGCGGCGAACCGCCAGCCCGGTAAACACCGTGTGACTCCGTCCGCTGAGCAAACGCAACATCGCCCGGGCTTCAGCGGCGTCTCGCGGCTTGTTGAGGACGGTTCGATCAACAAAAACCGTTGTATCCGCTCCAATCACGGTGGCGTCCGGGTGGCGGGCTGCCACCCAATCGGCTTTGAGCGCGGCGTTGTGCAGCACCAACTCACGCGGATCAGCATCCGCCGCCTCGTTCTCAGTCACCTCAGCCGGAATCACCGCAAACGGCAAACCGAGCTGCGCGAGCAGTTCTTTACGGCGGGGTGAAGCAGAGGCGAGGATGAGCCGGGACATGGTGAACGTCGGACAGTAGCGTCATTTTAATGGGCGGCTAGCGGAATAAAGATGCGGCGTGCAGCTTCGGATTGCAGTCGAGGGAAAGAACCGCAAGTTCCTCCCATCCATGAGACTTGGCCTCGCCCAGATCAACACGATCGTCGGTGACCTCGCCGGCAACCGCCGGCGCATCATCGACGCCTACCACACGCTTGTCCGCGAAGGCGCCGAACTGGTGGTGTTTCCCGAATTGGTGGTCTGCGGGTACCCTCCCCGCGATCTGCTCTTTAAAAGTCGTTTCGTCGCCGACGTTGAGCAAACAACCCGCGAACTCGCCGGCGAAATAGGCAAAGTGCCCGCGATCATCGGCTACACCGAAGCCAATAAGAACGGACACGGCCGGCCCGCGTTCAACTCCGCTGCTTTCTGCCATCAGGGCAGGATCATCGCTTCCGCCCGCAAATGCCTGCTGCCGACCTACGACGTGTTTGACGAAGACCGCTATTTCGAGCCCGCTGCCACACCCACGCGCGTGGATTTCGACGGCCAACGCATCGGGATCACGATTTGCGAAGATATCTGGACCCACGAGATGATCTCGACTCGCCGGCTCTACAATGGTGTCGATCCCGTCGCCCAACTCGCCGGGTGCTGCGATATCATGGTAAATCTCTCGGCGAGCCCTTGGAACAACGGCAAGGGCAGCCTCCGTCACACTCTCGTGGGCGACACCGCCCGCCGCATCGGTTGCCCGGTCGTCTACGTCAACGCCATCGGCGGCAACGACGAACTTCTCTTTGACGGTCGGAGTATGGTGGCCGACATGCAGGGACGGATTCTTGGCGGACTCGCCGCCTTCCGCGAAGAACTTCGCGTGATCGATTTGCCAGGCGACGGCACGGACCAAGCCACGGCTGGCAACCCGTCATCGTGTTATCTTGCGCCCTCGTTCGAGCAGGAGGAACTCGCCGATGTTTACGATGGGCTCGTTCTTGGTGTCCGCGACTACGCGCAGAAAACCGGCTTCAAGAAAGCCCTCCTTGGCCTGTCCGGCGGTATCGATTCCGCGCTCACCGCCGTCAGCGCCGCCGAGGCGCTCGGGGCAAAAAACGTCATTGGCATCAGTCTGCCTTCGGTGATTTCCAGCCAGCACAGCAAGGACGACGCCCGCATCCTCGCGGAAAATCTGGGCATCGAGTACCACACGATCACCATCGCCGACACCGTGGCGGCCGCCGAGCAAACCCTCGCACCGATCTTTGCCGGACGTCCGCGCGACATCGCCGAGGAAAATATCCAGGCCCGCGCCCGCGGCCTTCTACTGATGGCGATTTCGAATAAATTTGGCGCCCTCCTGCTCACGACCGGCAACAAGAGTGAACTCGCCGTCGGCTATTGCACGCTCTACGGCGACATGTGCGGGGGACTCGCGGTTATTAGCGACGTCTTCAAAATGCAGGTTTACGCCCTCTCGCGCTGGATCAATCGGGATAAGGAAATCATTCCCGCGAGTTCCATCGAAAAAGCGCCGAGTGCTGAGTTGCGACCGAACCAGACCGACCAGGACAGCCTGCCCGCCTATGAAGTGCTGGACGCGATCCTCAGAGGCTACGTCGAGCAGGGCCTCGCTCGCGCCGATCTCGTGGCCCAAGGTTTCGACGCAACGGTCGTCAACGACATCGTCCGCAAGGTCGACCTCAACGAATACAAGCGCAAGCAAGCCGCCCCCGGCCTGAAGATCACCCCTCTCGCCTTTGGCGTTGGCCGGCGTATCCCCATCGTTCAAAAATACGTGAGCTGAATTTGGTGACCACTAATCCACACTTATGGGCCACTAATGGAGATAACATGAATGTTAAAACAGAACTGCATGAACAAGCAGGCTATGATTTCATGGCGGCAGTATTTGAAGTGCATAATGAAATGGGCAGCGGGTTTCTGGAAGAGGTCTATCACGAAAGCCTGGAACTCGAACTCACCGGGCGAAATATTTTGTATGTACGCAAACCCAAGCTCACCCTGTTCTACAAGGGGCAGCCCCTGCAAAAGCACTACGAGGCGTATCTCATCGTAGTCGGAGAAATAGTGTGTGAATTAAAGGCCGTCAAAACCCTCGCGCCTGAGCATGAGGCCCAGCTGATCAACTACCTCAAGGCAACCCGGAAGCGAGTCGGTTACCTCATCAATTTCGGATCGTTTCCGCGCCTTGAGTGGGAGCGTTTTGTCCTCTGAATTAGTACCCCATTAGTGTGCATTAGTGGTTAATATGTCTCCCTCTGAATCCCTTTTCTCTCGCGCGCTCCAACTCATTCCCGGTGGCGTGAACTCGCCCGTGCGCGCGTTCCGCTCTGTCGGTGGCGCGCCGTTTTTCACCAAATCGGCGGCCGGCGCGACGCTCGTCACGGCCGACGGCCGCGAGTTGATCGACTTCGTCTGCACTTGGGGTCCGGCGATTCACGGTCACAACCACCCGCGTATCAAGGCCGCCATTGCCGCTGCGCTGGAAAACGGCACGTCCTTCGGCACGCCCAATCCGTACGAAGTGGAGATGGCGGAATTGATCGTGAGTTTTTTCCCTTCGATCCGGAAGGTCCGCTTGTGCAATAGTGGCACGGAGGCGACCATGTCCGCCATTCGACTCGCCCGCGGTTTCACCAAGCGCGATAAGATAATCAAGTTTGCCGGCTGCTACCACGGACATAGCGACTCACTTTTGATTAAAGCCGGTTCGGGCGCGCTGACTCACGGCCATCCCGACAGCGCCGGCATCCCCGCTGCCTTCGCTCGGGAAACCGTCGTTCTCCCGTACAACGACACGGCGGCAGTCGATGCCGCCTTCGCCGCCAATCCCGGGAAGATCGCCTGTATTATTGTCGAGCCTTACATCGGCAATGTCGGCTTCATCAAATCAGATGCCGGTTATCTCCAGCATTTGCGAAAAGCCTGCACCGCGAATGGCGCCCTGTTGATTTTCGATGAAGTGATGACCGGCTTTAGGCTCGCGCGAGGCGGCGTCCAGCAGTTGGAGGAAATCATCCCCGACCTCACCTGCCTGGGGAAAATCATCGGGGGCGGTCTACCCGTCGGCGCATTCGGGGGCCGCGTCGAGATCATGGATCTGCTCGCCCCGCTCGGTCCGGTTTATCAGGCCGGCACGCTCAGCGGCAATCCTCTCGCCATGGCGGCAGGCATTGCCTCGCTTAAATTGATCGATGAGCTGAATCCGTACGCAAAACTCGATCAACTTGGCCGGCAGATCTGCCTGGCTGCGCTGGCTGCCGCCAAGACGAAGGGCCTCCCTCTGCAGGCACCGCAGACCGGCTCCATGTTCAGCCTCTTTTTCACGCCGACTCCCGTTCGGGACTATGAAACCGCGCTGACTTCCGACGCAAAACTCTTCAGTCGCTTTTTCAGGTCCTGTTTGGAGGGCGGGGTCTATTTGCCACCCAGTGCTTACGAATCGTGGTTTCTCAGCACCGCCCACGAAGGCGCGGCCATTGAGCGCGCTTGCGAAGTCATCACAAGGGGCATTAAATCCCTCTAAGAAACCACCTGTCTGAGTCGTTATCTATTAGACGAAAACATGATGAACCCCGCGCCACCACGTCACTCCACTTTCCTTCTCACGTGTCTGGCTTCCCTTATGGTTTCGATGGTGTTTCCCGCCTTCCTGTCCGCCCAACCGGCTGATGCCCCGCTCATTGCGGTTAACGAACTCCAGCCCGGTATGAAGGGCGAGGTTTGGACGGTTTTCAAAGGCAGCAATCCCGAGCCTTTCGGCGTACAAGTGACCGGCATTCTGCGCAATGCCCTCGGCCCCGGGAAAAGTCTGATTCTCTGCGAACTCACCGACTCTCGCGTGCAATTGATGGGAGCCGTCGCGGGTATGAGTGGCAGTCCGCTCTATATCGAAGGTAAACTTGCAGGTGTGCTCTCGTATCAAATCCAACGCTTTGAAACGGTGCGCTACGCCGGCTTCACGCCCATCAGCGACATGCTCGAAGTCAGCGCACTGCCCACCACCAAAGGCGCCTTCGCCCCCGAAGCCTTTCCCGTCAAAGGCAACCGGGAATCCCGCGGCACCGAACTCAGCAACGCGCAATTCAGCCCGATGACGCCGGCGTTCTCCCTCGGCGGACTCGCCCCCAATGTCGCCGCGGCCATGGAGCCAAATTTCACCGCTCTCGGCTTGAACATCAGCGGCCTCGGCGGCAACTCCGCTGGCGATGAGGAAACTTCAAGTGTCGCCTCACCTAAGGAATTGCACCCCGGCGGCGTGGTGGCCGTCGCACTTGCCATCGGCGACATCACCATCGCGGGCACCGGCACCGTCTCCCATGTGGACGGCAATCGCATTCTCGCCTTCGGCCATCCGATGCTCTCCCTCGGAGCCACCGATCTGCCCATGGCCTCGGCCGAGATTGTCACCATACTTCCGAGCCAGTTCAATTCCATCAAGGTCAGCAATACCGGCGGTATCATCGGCGTCTTCAGCCAGGATCGTCTTTCGGGCATTTATGGAGAACTCGGAAGGAAACCACAGATGGTGCCCGTTGAGGTCAATTTTCCCGGTCGCGCGAATCGCAAGACGCTTTACTTCCAAGTCGTCCGACATGAACAAGTGTTGCCCGTCATCGCCGCCACCGGGCTGGCCCAAGCCGTCATGGGCTCGAATGAATCCGGCTTTGCGCGCGGTTTCAAAGTGACGACCACCGTTGAATTCCCCGGGATCAAGCCATTGGAATTAACGCAGGTTTACTCCGGCCCTCAGGGTTTCAACCAAGGCTTGGGGGATTTCGTCGGCGCCCTCTCGCTCTGGCTGTTCAATCCCTATGAACGAATTTTTCCCGAGCGGATTCGCTTCAGCGTCGAGGACACCCCGGAGACCCCGCAGGGCGTCGTCGAACAGATGCAGGTGTCGCGTACGGACGCTGCTCCGGGCGAGCATGTTGATTTCACCGTGGGCTGGCGCGGCTTCCAGCGCATGGCCGAAGGCACCACACTCGGCCTCGACATTCCCCGCGAATGGGCGGGCAAGGAACTCGAAGTTATTCTCACTACCGGACCTGCGCTGGACGAATTGACGGGACGCACCCACACCGTGCAGGTCGCGCAATTGCGCAGCTTCAGCGAGTACATCGCGGCGCTGCGTGATTTCCGGGAGACCGACGGCCTGTTCCTCGCCGTGGTAGAAAAATCACACACGTTCACGGATCAGCGGACCGCTACGCAGGACATGCCCGGTTCGCTGGAGCGAATCGCCCATAACGCCGATGAAGCCCGGTTCCAACGCCGCGACGCCGTTACGCCACTGTGGGAAAAACACCTCCTTCCCGGCCGCCTCTTCAACATTCAGCTGCGAAAGCAGCTCACGATCACGGATTGATTTCCTGAGCTCCCACCACTCAGGCGGGCACGGCACCCAATACAATTTGAAGCCGTCGCGACCCCGCTGCGGTTTTGAGCGGAACACAGAGGGGCGCCGCTCCTCTATCAACTATACTACCCGCGCCAGCTCTATCGAAGTCCCCGAACCTCAAATTTTATTCTTCATGAGAAATTTCTTTCTCCTCCCGGTCACCGCGCTTGCCTTCTCTCTCTCGGTTTCCTTCGCGTCAAAGCTCCACGCCGATCCGCTGACCAAACAACTCGAGGTGGATTTCGGCCGCGATGTCGCCAGCAGAAATCTTAAAGGTCTCGCCGCCCGCTCCGATGGTCGCGTGCTTCCGGGGCCCGTGTTCACCGATCTCGACGGACCGAAGCTCGGAGAAATTCTCTGGGTGATGAAGCCCGCGGGGAACAACCACTTCATTGTCGGCACCGGGCCCGACGGCAAAGTGCAGGAAGTGACGTTCAATCCGAAGGACAGTTCCTATGCCGTGCGCGAAGTCGCCGACGTCACCGAGGCGCAAGCCATCGCCGTTCTTCCCCTCGCCGATGGCAGCCTGCTGGTTGGCACCTCCCCGACTGCGGCGGTGTATCTCGTGAAGGATGGAAAAAATATTGCCCGCGTCCCGCTGCCCGCTGACTCGGTCTTCGATTTTTTGCCGCTGTCCGACGGCAGCGTGCTCGCCGCCACGGGTAATCCGGGGAAGATTTATCGTCTCGATCTCAAAAAACTGGCCCAGGCCGGTCTCATCGAGGGCAAGATTTCCGATGACAAGGCGATCGCCGACAAGGGTGTCGCGGTCTTCGGCGAAATTCGTGATCGCAATGTCCGTAAGCTCGCACGTCTCACTGATGGACGCGTCATTGCCGGCTCCTCGCCCAAGGGAAATGTTTATGCCTTTAATCCCGCGGGTGGAGCGCCACTCATTCTCCAGGAAAACCGTGAGTCTGAAGTGGTCGATCTGCTGCCGATGGACGATGGCAGCTTTTACGCGGGCATCGTCGCCACCACCGGCGACACCGGCCGGATCGGCAAGCTCCCGGAGCTGAAGGACGAGGGCAAGGACCGCGAGCCGAAACCTGGCTTCAGCGGCCGGAGCAGTGTTGTTCGTTTTCCGGTCGATGGATTTCCCGAAAGCGTCGTGACCAAGAGCAACATCGCCCTCTACCGGCTCGCACGCTACAACGACTGGCTGCTTCTCACCGCCGGCGAACAAGGCGACGCTTTCGGCTATGATCCCGTGGCCCGCCGTGCCCTCACTTTTGCTGGCAGCGCTTCGGCCCAACTCAACGACATCGCGCCCCTCAGCGATGGCCGTTATCTGCTTTTGCGCAACAATGCCCCCGGTCTCGCGCTGATGTCGTTTTCGCCCGCCAAAACGCGCGAGCTCGAAACGAAGCGTCTCGATCTGGGCGTGGCCGCCGAATTGGGCGGGTTTCGTTTTTCCCGTTTGCGCGGGCTCGACGCTTCCGCGCTCAAGCTCGAGGTCCGCACCAATTACGGCAGTGACGAGATCGAAGGCTGGTCACCGTGGACCGAGATGAAACTTCGCGACGGTGCTTTCTACGCCGACGGTTTGCGCGGTCGGTATGCGCGCTTTCGCCTGCAACTGAGTGGAACCGCCACCGACTTCCAGATCGACAAGGCGACCCTGTATGACCTGCCGCAAAATCGCCGGCCGACGCTGACGGATTTCAGGATCTTTGCGCCGAACCTCGGCCTTATTCCTGTGGTGGAACAACCACCCAGCCCCACCGCCACTCTCGGCCAGTTGATGTTTCCGGGCGCACGGGAGGGCCGGGATGAAGCCGCCGAAAAACGCAAAGGCTCCTTCATGAGCAGTCAGATTATTCCTCAAACCGGCGCCCAACTCATCTATTGGACCGTCAGTGACGCCGACGGCGATACTCTCGCCTACACCTTTTCAATCCGGCCGGAAAACTCCGATTCCTGGATCGATCTGTCGGTGAATTCCGCTGACAACTACGTGCAATTCGAAACCGGCAGCCTCGCTGAAGGCCTTTATCTCACCCGCCTGACGGCCTCCGAGCAATCGCCCCGCCCCGCAAAAAATCGTCTCAGCTATACCTTTGAAACCGACAACTTGCTAATTGATCGCACGCCACCGGCCATCACCGCCACGCAAATCCAGCGAAAGGATGGTCAGCTGCTCGTGTCTGTTGAGGGTCGCGATGCGTTGTCCTTGTTGGAAGGTGCGGAATTTATTCTCAACAACGGCGTTCGCGAATCGTTACTCCATCCCGCGGATGGTATCCTTGATGGCCGTCAGGAAACCTTTATCGCCGAAATCCCCGAGCCACGAGCCTCCGGCGCAACCTCCGTTGAAATTATCCTCTACGATCAGGCTGGTAACAGTTCTTCGGTGCGGCTGCCTCTGAAATAAAATTTTCGGGTCCCAAGCGCTGGAAAAACGGTATCGACGTTTCGAAAGCCGGTAGGGCGCGGACTTTGCTTCGCGATGGGCCTGCGCCACAATCCGCAGCGCCGCGTGCTGCGGATGAGCAATCTCCGGCGGGATGATTTTATTTCCCCCGATTTCGGGAGGTAGGGTTTCGCCCTATCGCGGGCCCTGGTCAATTAGTGTCTAATGTCGGCCATACGGATGATTCGTTCCCACGACGAACCAACGCCCGCGCCACTAATCTAGAATTAAAAACTTTTCCGCCATGCCTGCCTACCGCCCAGCCAATGTAAAGTCGGCCTCCGCTTCAAACCACCCGGGTTGCCGCCGATCAACGCCAGACACCGAAATCGACGATGCCTTGGTCCGTCGCTTTGCCGACCACGATGAATCAGCGTTCGTCGAAATCATGCAACGCTACCGCGGTAAAATCCTCGCGGTCACCTTGGGCCTTTTGCGAAATCACGCCGACGCCGAGGAAATCACCCAGGATACATTCATCCGCGCCCATCGCGCCCTGGCCAACTTCCGTGGCGACGCCTCGCTCTCGACCTGGCTCCATCTCATCGCCGTGAATCTTTCGCGCAACCGCTATTGGTACTTCTTCCGCCGCCGCCGCCAGGACTCGTTTTCCCTCGACAGTGCATTCAACGAGGGGAGCACCGCCACCTTTGCCGACCTGGTCGCTGACGCTGGTCAGGATCCGGCTCAGGAAACCGTCTCCAACGAATTCTCCACCTTGGTGGATCGGTGCATGGAACGCCTCGATGCGAGGCACCGGGAAATTCTCACCCTGCGGACAATTCTCAACCATTCCTACGACGAGATCGCGACGACTTTGAATATTAATGTCGGTACAGTGAAGAGCCGCATTGCGCGCGCTCGGAAAAGTCTTCGGACGCTTCTCACCGCCACCTGCCCGGAATTCTCCCGCAATTCAGCGTTGGGCGACTGGTTTCTTCCTTCTCCGGGGAATCCAGCTCGCACCGCAATTGCCTGCGCCTGAACTGCCCGTGGCACGCTCTGTGAGCCTGCCGAACTATACCCAGGAAAGTGACCGACTGCGCTGGACTTGCCTCCAACGTCCTTCAGATCTGCAGGTCACTTTCTTGGAGAATTTCCTCCCTTGCATTGGATGCAATCGAGCCAGTCCTTCAATCTTTGCCGAGGTTGCGCTGCTCAAGATCCGCCAGACGATCCGCTAGTCTTTGTCCCCGGGATCCCGGGGATGGAACGCCCTCGCCCTCCGCCCACAAGGAAGCAAATTTCCCGGACAAGGGCGGGCGCTCAACGTGGTTTCCACGGCGGCGGTTCAACCAGTTTGGCCGCCACAAAGGCGTCGATCAATTGCTGCGCTTCCGTGACGGACAGGCTCAGGTTTCTTTGCGCAAAACGAGCCATGTCTGCCGGCCAAGGCGCACGTAGCAGATAATCCAGCCCGGCCGTTCGCAGATCGATCGCGACACAATGCAAAGCCTGGCGGGTCATGCCGAGCAGGGCGGAATGCCGGGCAGTCCAGCCTTGCGCGGCGAATTCAAGGTAAAGCCCGGGATCGGGACCGTAGAGCTTGTCCCCCACGACCCGCCGGCCCAGCCACTCGGCATGGGCGCGAATCTGATGCTTGCGACCGGTCAACAGCTCCACACCGGCGAGCGTGAACCCGTTGCGTGCCACCAGCGGATGATAAATCGTGACGGCTTCCTGCGAGCCTTCACCGGCCACCACGCGCTGTTTAACGGTGACGTTGGCGGTCAGATCCGGCCCCAGTGGCTGATCAACTTTCACCGCCGTGCTCATTTCTCCCTCCAGCAGCACGACGTACAGCTTGCCGATCTTCCGCTCCAGAACGGCTTTTCCCAGACGTCGCCCCATGGCCTCGGTTTTTGCCAGAATAATCACTCCACTTGTCTCGCGATCGAGCCGATAGATCAAGCGAATGGCATCAGGTTTGAATTCCTCCCTTACCGCGCCCGCTAGGCTCGACCAAGGCCCATTCTTGGAGGGATGGCAGACGAGCCAGCCGGGTTTATCGAGCACGAGCAGACGCTCATCGTCCAGCATGACCCACGTCCGCAGTGCACTCGGATCCACCAGTGGCGCAGTTGCGCCCGGAAGAATTTCACTGGCATCAATCATGCTTTAAAATGTTCAATATTTTATCTCTTTTTTGAAACCGAGAAGGTTTGCAAAATGGATGGCTCGAAGTACCACTAATCACCAGTCGAATGAAGCGGTTTTTCCCAATAAATGCGCCGGCCCTTAGGGCGGTGGCATCGATCAACCGGGAAGCCAGTGATACAGCCATTCGCCTCTTTTTTGCGTCGTTAACCCATAAGGAAAACCATGAATAAACCAAATCATCCGCACGAAGTCATCGTGTCTGGCATCCATCTCGAACTCACCGAAGGACTGAAAGGTCATGTGAAGGAGAAGATGGAGCGACTTTTTCGACATGAGGGCCACATCGTACGGATCAAGGTCGAGCTTGAATGCGATCCGAAGCATGACCGCGAACACCAGTTCATCGCGAAAGGCCATATTGTCATCCACGGACCTGACATTAATGCCACGGTGCAAGCCGATGAATGCTACAAAGCGATTGATCTGCTGGTCGACAAACTCGACCAAGGCCTGCGCCGCCGCCATGGTGTCGCCAAGGACAAACGCAACCATCCCCACGCCATCGAATTTCCAGATGTAGAGCTGCCCAAGGCAGTCTAAGCCTCCCCCAGACTCGTTTCCCAGCCCGCCCCAATACGGCGGGCTTTTTTGCGGCCACGCGCTGGAGCTGGGTGAGAACCGAGCTGGAGATCCGACGGCGTTTTGCCATTTCTGCAGACTTGAGCGGCAAAGATCTCCGGGCACGCGAATCTTATTTTCGCATTTGATGGCCAAGCTCATTCCCACCGTATTTCATCAGCATCTCCCCCGACTCAATGTCCCTGCTCATTCGCAACGCCCGTGTCCTCACGCTCACCGCCCCGCTCAAGCCCGGCCAGCCCGTGCCCGGCCGCCCGCGGCGCGGCAAGGAACTGGGCGAACTGGGGGTCATTCCCCAAGGCGATGTCCTGATCGTCGACGGCAAGATCAGCGCGGTTGGACCCAAGGTTGAGTCTCCCCCAGATGCCGAAGTCATCGACGCGCAGGGACGGGTGCTCATGCCGGGGTTTGTCGATTGTCACACGCATATCTGCTGGGCCGGTGACCGCCTGGGCGAGTGGGAGCAAAAGCTCAAAGGCGTTCCGCACGCTGAAATCCTCCGAACGGGCGGAGGCATCCAGGCCACCGTGCGGGCAGTGCGCGACGCCACTAAAAAACAACTGGCCGCCCATCTCAAAACCCGGCTCGACGCGCTGCTACGCGATGGCACGACCACCGTTGAAATCAAGAGCGGCTACGGCCTGCAGGCGGAGGAGGAATTGAAAATGCTGCGCGCCATCGTCCGCGCGGGCAACGAATGGCCCGGTACCATTATTCCGACCGCGCTGCTGGGCCATGCCTTCGAAGGCGAGCTCGACGAATACGCCCGCATGGTGGTGAAGGAAATGTTGCCCACGGTTTCCAGGGAATTTCCCGCCATCACGGTGGACGCCTACTGCGAACAGGGAGCCTGGAGTGTCGAAGCCTGCGTGCGGTTTTTTGAAAAAGCCTCAAAGCACCATCCGCTCCGCGTTCACGCCGATCAGTTCACTTCGCTCGGCATGGTGCCGGAAGCGGTCCGCCTCAACGTGCGCAGCGTTGACCACCTCGAAGCTTCCACCAAGGCCGACCTGCTCCTGCTCGCGCAATCGCGCACCATGGGCGTCATTCTCCCCTGCACCGGCTTTCACACCGATGGACGCTACGCCCGCGGGGGATTTTTCGTCGATGCCGGCGGGGCGCTCGCGCTGGCCACCAATTGCAATCCCGGCACGGCTCCGACGCATTCGATGCCCTTCGCCATCGCGCTGGCCGTGCGCTTCTGCGGCTTGTCGCCCGCCGAGGCCATTGCTGCGGCCACGGTCAACGCCGCCGCCGTGCTGGGCTTTTCCGACCGTGGCATGATCGAACCCGGCCAACGCGCCGATCTGATTATTCTCCGGCACAAGGACGAACGCCAGCTCGCCTACGAGCTCGGCGGCAATCCAGTCGACCAGGTGATTTGCAGCGGTGTGCTGATGCCCGGATAACTGCGCTCAGTCGCCGCGCCTCCCACATTCCAGCCTCTCAGTATTTTTCTCCCCACGAATACCTCATCGCGGACTTGATGAACGGCTGGTACACCGTGAGCTGATAGAGCACCGTCTGCTTTCCCCCCACATCGGTTATGGTAAACCGAAAGACCCGCATTGACGGCGTAACGGTATAGACCCAGGCGAGCAGCGGGTCCTTCCGGTCGAGCGGCTTCATTTCACCATGCCACGCGTTTTCCTCCAACCAGGGATGCAAATCATCGATCATCGCTGAACTCTGTTCATCCGAAATATCATCCACTGTCACCCGCTGGAGGTTGGTTCCAGGCGGTGCAATGAAGGCGAACTTGTAAACGACATCCGTGGGGATCGTCCCAGGAACGGTGGTCGCGTAGATCACCTCATAACCATTGCCCGTGGCGGGCAGCGGTCCCCGCGCACCGAAAAGCACGCCGACAACTTTGCCTCCGGCGATCGGGACAGGCCGCTTCACAATGTCGGACGTGCTGCAGCCACCGGCGAACACCAGTAACGCGAGCACCAATATTGTAGAGACTCTCATCGCAGAAAAATTGCCCATCATTGTCCCGATAGCAATCACATCAACCACTCGCATGCAATGTGACAATCACGCTGTGGACTCCGGTCGCCGGCGCAATGATCACACCCAACGGATCCGGCGTTGCAGCGGCCTCAGCCGCCGCCGACACAGTGGCCACGCCAGCCAGCTGTACGCGCCAGTTGTGGCCGTTGGTCCCGGCAACTTTGACGTGCAGCTGACGGCCCTGCCGGCGCACCGTACAAGTCACCCCACCCTTGCCTTTCAAGGTCGGCACACTGCAGGTCGCGGTGGAGCCCTCGGCCAATTCATAGACGCGGAAAGTCACCCCGTCGGCATGATTGTAGTCCGGCCGATCTTCCTGCGCGCCCAGCGCCAGGACCGTGCCGGGCTTGACCATCACCGGCAGACTGAGAAATCCATGCGACTCGCGATGCCAGCGCGCGCCTTCGAGCACCTTACCAGTCAGCAGATGAGTCCAGCGCCCGGCGGGCAGATAATAATCCACCACGCCGTCCTCGGAAAACACCGGTGCTACGAGCAACGAACCGCCGAGAAAATACTGGCGGTCCAGCGTGTCACAGGCGGGATCATCGGGATACTCGACGATCATTGCACGCATCGTCGGAACTCCGTCGCGGTGTGCCTCCAGTGCCGCCGCCCACAGATACGGCATGAGCCGGCATTTCAATTTCGTGAAGAAGCGCACCACGTCGCAAGCCTCGTCATCGTACGCCCACGGCACGCGGTAACTGCTGCTACCATGCAGCCGGCTGTGTGATGACAGGAGACCGAACGCCGCCCAGCGTTTGTAGATATAAGCCGGGGCGGTGCCTTCAAACCCGCCGATGTCATGACTCCAGAACCCAAATCCGCACAGGCTGAGCGACAAACCGCCGCGCAGCGATTCGCTCATTGACTCGAGCGTCGACCAGCAGTCCCCACCCCAATGCGCCGGGAAACGCTGACCGGACGCATACGCGCAACGAGCGAACAGCACCGCCTCACCCGGCCCGCGCTTCGCTTCGATCACCCGGAAAACACATTCATTATAGAGAATCGGATAATGGTTGTGCATCTTCACCGGATCGGAGCCGTCGTGATAAACCACGCCCTCAGTCGGAATGCGTTCACCGAAATCCGTCTTGATCGCATCGACGCCCATGTCGAGCAGACGGCCGATGTGGCCGGCGAACCAGTTGCACGCCGCCGGATTGGTGAAATCGACGATTGCCATGCCCGGTTGCCAGAGATCGGTCTGCCACACTGAACCGTCCGTCCGCTTGATGAAATAACCTTTCTCCGTGCCCTCGGCAAACAGCCGGGCGCGCTGCCCGATGTAGGAATTGATCCAGACGCAAACCTTCAGCCCGCGCGCGTGCAGCCGGTTCAACAAAGCGGCGGGGTCGGGGAAAACCCGCGGGTCCCATTCGAAATTGGTCCAGTCAAACTCTCGCATCCAAAAGCAATCGAAATGGAAAACGTGCAGCGGCAGATCGCGCTGCTTCATGCCGTCGATGAAACTGGTCACCGTCGCCTCGTCGTAATTCGTGGTGAATGACGTCGAAAGCCACAAACCGAACGACCACGCCGGCGGCAGCGCGGGACGGCCCGTCAGCGTGGTCAGCTTGCGCAGGATGTCCTTCGGCGTCGGTCCGTGAATGAGAAAATACTCCAGGCTCTCGCCCTCAATCGAAAACTGGACGCGGGAAACTTTTTCCGAGGCGACTTCAAAGGAGAGTGAACCTGTTTCGTTCACGAGCACCCCGTAGCCGCGGTTGGTCAGGTAAAACGGCACCGCCTTGTAAGCCTGGTCGCTTCCTGTGCCGCCATCCTTGTTGGTGTTCTCCACGACCTGACCGTTCTTGACGAAAGCGGTGAAGCGTTCGCCAAGGCCGTAAACGCATTCACCCACTCCGAGCGAAAGACCCTCGTGGACAAAATTGCCCCGGCCCGCCCACTGCACATAGCCGGCGTGGCGCGAAGCACTGCGGGTGAGCACATGTCCATCAGCGATGAAGGAAAGATCCCAACCGTCCTTGCGTTTCACCTGCGCTTCCAGCGAGCCGGAACGGAACACCGCCCGGTCCGCATTTAAATCGATTTCGATTTTCGGTGGGGGCAGTTCCTGCAACGGAATATGCGGACCGGCATCGCGCGCGCCGGTGAAGTGTTCGATCCGTACCTTGATCACGCCAGCCAATGGCGAGCTCAGCCTGATCGTCAGCAGCGGACCTTGCAGGGTGTCCCCCCGATGCCGGATCGCGCGGACCGGCGCATGCACCACGAGCGTGTCGCCTTCGCGAGTGATGTCATGCGCTTCCGCGGGGTAGTGTGCTTGAACACCAGGTTGCAACAGCCAGGCACCATCAGTAAATTTCATGGATGGAAATTAGATTGGGGGAAATTGCTGTGGCCCTGGATCGGACGGAGCAATTCTATTCTGGTGGATCCTGCCTTCAAGCCATCCGAAGTCCGAAACTATAGGACTCGATTCGCGGCCAGGACCGCCGCGTAATAGTGTGCGGAAAACTTCGGCGAGCGTTTTTGCGTGGCGAAATCCACATGCACGATGCCGAAGCGTCGTTCGTAGCCGTCCTCCCATTCATAATTGTCCATAAACGACCAGACGAAATAGCCGTGCACCGGAACGCCGTCGCCGATGGCCCGGTGGAGTTCCCGGAGGTGGCTGCGCAGGTATTCCTTGCGATGCAAATCGAGCACCTCGCCGTTGACCACGGGTTCCTCATTGTAGCCGCAGCCGTTTTCGGTGATGTACATCGACTTCACTCCATACGCTTCCTGGGCGAGCCGCGTACCCCAATACATCACCTGCGGCGCCAGATGCAGCCAGCCGCTGTCGGCCTTGGGATAATGGGCGGGCAAAGGCATTTCCTGCGGCTGGCCCGCGGCATCGGCGCGCACGAAAGTGCCGGTGTACAGATTGAGCCCGAGGAAATCAGTCGGCTGGCTGATGAGTTCAAAATCGCCGGCCAGCACTTTCGGCGCATCGGCCCCGCACCGCTGCAAATAAGCCGCTGAATATCCGCCGCCGTAAATGGCGCCGAGCAGATGCTCATTGCGCTGGGCATACCATGTCCGCGCCGCGGCGATGTCGCGCGCGGTTTCGGTCGCCGGCATGCAAATGTCGCTGTTGTCCGTCAAACCCACGTACGCGCCGGCGCCGCCATGCTGGCGCACCGCACGCACCGCATGGCCGTGGCAGAGAAGTGCATTGTGATAAGTCTGGTTTAGCTCGGCCGGCGAAATCTTGCGGCCCGGCGCCTTGTTGCCGTGGCCATAGCCAAGAATGGTGAAGCAGCGAATTTCATTCAGCGTGATCCAATGTTTCACTTTGCCGTGAAACTCCCGCACCACAGTCTCCGCATATTTCGCAAACGCTTCCACGGTGCCGCGACTCACCCAGCCCCCGCGGTCTTCGAGCGCCTGCGGCAGATCCCAATGGAAAAACGTCACCCACGGCGTGATGCCCGCCTCGTTCATCGCATCGAAAAGCCGGTGGTAGAAAGCGAGACCCGCCGGATTCACTGCTCCGTCGCCCTGCGGAAAAATCCGGGGCCACGCGAGCGAGAGCCGGTAATTTTTAATGCCCAGCTGACGCATCAACGCAAAATCCTCCTTGAAGAGATGGTAGTGATCACACGCCACATCAAGGTTGTCACCTTTCACCACTTTGCCGGGAATCCGCGCAAAACGGTCCCAGATGGACTCGCCCTTGCCGTCAAGAAAGGCCGCGCCTTCAATTTGCGGAGCGGCGGTGGCCGCGCCCCAGATAAAACCGGCAGGAAAGGAATCAGCTGCTGAACTCATATTTTAGTCGCAAAAGAGCAGAGTGACGCCGCTGGAAGACAAGCTTGGAACGCCATGATTTACCGAAAATCTTGCCACTGGAAAAACTCGACCGCACCATGCCCTCGATTTGCCCGCATATTACCCGACGGGATAACCTCGCCCCGCGCTGCTTTTCCTGACCATTCCCTTCCAAAACATGAATTGCTTGATGACCCGATACCTCGTCGCGGCGCTGCTTCTGCCGCTCACCTTAACCGCCGCGGCCACCGGGGAAAATACGCCACGTGAACATCTGCGCTTGGACGCCGGCTGGCGTTTTGCGTTGGGTCATCCGACCGATCCGCAGAAGGACTTCGATCACGCCACAGGCTATTTTTCCTATTTCGCCAAGGCGGGAAATGGCGATGGTCCCGCCGCCCCCAAATTCGACGACTCCGCCTGGCGCAAACTGGACCTGCCCCACGACTGGGCCGTCGAGCTGCCCTTCGCGGAAAAAGGCAGTTCCAGCCATGGCAACAAAGCCGTGGGCCGCAACTTTCCGGAAAACAGCCTCGGCTGGTACCGCAAGACTTTTGTTCTTCCGGAGTCCGACCTCGGCCGGCGCATCAGCGTGGAATTCGACGGCGTTTACCGTGACTCGGTCGTCTGGGTGAATGGCTTTTATCTCGGCCGGCAGCC
>JANYDX010000359.1 GCA_025363395.1 Verrucomicrobiota bacterium | reverse complement strand
GATGATGACTGAGGCCATGGTGGGATTAGTTGACCGTCGTATCTGGCGATGAGGCCAACCTGAGCTCATTGGCCCGGGCTACGTCCTGCTCGATATGGTGGTAAAGATCGTGGTGGATGATTTTTCCCGCGGCCCGAATGGCGCTGGCGATTGCGTGGCGGTTGCTTGAGCCGTGCGCCTTGAGAATATTTCCCCGCACGCCCAGCAGGGGCGCGCCGCCGTAACGGTCGGGATTCATCCGCGCCTTGAGCGAATTGAACGCTCCTTTGGCGAGGATGGCGCCAGTCATACGGAGCGGGTTTTTCTGCAGCTCCTCCTTCAGCATGGTCGTGATGAATTTGGCCAGCGACTCCCACGTTTTGAGCAGAGTGTTGCCGACGAATCCATCGCACACGACGACATCGACCGTGTTGCGAAAAACCTGAAACCCCTCGATCGGTCCCACGTAGTTGATCACCGAGGTGATTTTCTTGAGCTGCTCGTGGGTCTCGGCGATCAGCGCGTTGCCCTTGCCTTCCTCGGTGCCGATGGTGATGAGGCCCACGCGGGGAGAGCTGAGGCCGAGGATGACCTTGGCATAATTTGCTCCCAGCACCGCGTTGTGCACCAAGTGTTCAGGCCGGGCCTCCGGATTGGCACCGGCATCGATCAAAATGAAGTAGCCTTCAGCGCGGGGAATCACTGCCGCCAGGGCGGGTCGTTCAACACCATTCATCATGCGCAGGCGAAGAGTTCCACCAGCCATGAGTGCACCGGTGTTACCGCAGCTGATGACGACACGGGCCTCGCCATTTTTCACGAGCTCAATGGCCCGGAGCATGGACGAGTCTTTCTTGCGCTTCAGCGCTTGCAGCGGCTTGTCCTCCATCGTGATTACCTCCGATGCATGCACGACCGAAAGCTTAGGGTGCCCGAGGAGCCCTTGCAGCCTCAGCAGCGGGTCAAGCTCCGCCTGATTGCCCACCAAAACGATGGGGTCAATTTCCTCTGCGAGCGCCAGTTTGACGGCAGCGACAACCTCGGCCGGTCCGAGGTCACCGCCCATTGCGTCAACCGCAATCCGGGCCAGAGCAGGCGTAAGACTGACCGTCTCGGAATTGATGGCGGGAAAACTGCCGGAACCAATCTCAGACTTCGACGTTTAGCACTTGGCGACCGCGATAGATGCCAGTCTTTGGATTGACCCGGTGCGGACGGAATGCGCCACCATCGGTGTCCTTGGCGAACTCAGGGGCGATAAATGCATTGGCGGCGCGACGATTAGCGCTGCGGCGTTTGGATTGTTTGCGTTTCGGATTGGCCATAAAGAAGATTTAGTAGGAGGGCTACCCGTTAAAGCGGCCCGCAATGAGTGCTATAAAGTAGAGGTTGTAAAGGTCGCGGCCAGAGCCCGTCAAGATGTTTAGCAGCGCCGATAAAAGGACGCTCAAAACAGGAAAAATGCCGCTAGAACCACCGCCAGGGCCAGTCGATAATAGGCGAAGAAAGACAATCCGTTCCTCGACAGGAAAGTGACCAGGAATTTCACCGCAATTGCGGCCGAGATTGCAGCAACCAATCCGCCCAGCAACAGGTTGGCCCAGCCAAACACTTCCACCATGGCCGCTCCGCTTTTTAAGGTCTTAAGCAGGGCTGCGCCGGCGAGCACCGGCAGGCCCACCAGAAAGCTGAATTCAGCCGCTTTTACCGGGGTCAGGCCCGACAAATAACCACCGACAATCGTGACCATTGAGCGGCTGGTGCCTGGCCAGAGGGCCACGCATTGGGCGAAACCGATCCCGATGGCCTTGCGAGGGGACAGATCGGAAGGATCATTTCCGGAGTAGCCAATGCCCGTGTTGGCCCGGCGCCAGCGTTCAGCCCAAAGCATGAGAAACGCCCCAGCCGCCTGCGCCCCGATTACCGCAGGAATCGAAAACAAATGTTCTGAAATCCAATTATTTAAAGTCAGTCCAATCACCGCCACGGGGACAGTTGCCAGTACGACATTTCGCAGGAGGCGGGCCCCTGAGTTGCTCCGCCCGGCCACACCCACCGCCATGCTCAGGAGTTGCCGCCAGTAGAGCAGCACCACTGCCGCAATGGCTCCAATTTGAATGACAACCGTATAAGTGTCAGCGGCCAGCTTCATGGTGAGAGGCACGCCAGCCGGATGACCCTTGGACAGCTTCTTGTGCCAAAGCGGCTGGCCTGCGCTGTCAGTCAATTGCTTCTCCGACTCGAGTCCCATCAGCTTGGTTGCGATGATCAGGTGGCCGGTCGACGAAATGGGCAGAAATTCAGTCAAGCCCTCGACGAGGCCGAGCACCACCGCGTTACTCGCGCTCATCTCTGCAACCGGTGCAGGCGCGGCCGCAGGCGGAGCGGTGTTTTCGGCGGCGTGAACACGGAGTGCGATGGCGGTGGCCGTGAACAGGCCCCGGAGAAAGATGCGAAGCGAAAAATGCACGGCGTTGGTGCTCCCAGAATCACTTGGTGCTGTCGAGTTTTATGCTTTGCGCCCCCCTGAGAAATGATTCTTCTCGGCGGTTCATGGCCGCCCTTGACGAGCTCACATCCAAACTGACTGCCCGGCACAACCTGTCGGCGGGCGAGGTGCAGCTGGCCGCGACGTACCTTAGTTCGAGTTCCGAGAGTGATGAATCCAAGACAGGTTTTCTCATTGCGCTGGCCGACAAGGGTGAGACGCCTGGTGAACTGGCAGGTTTTGCGACGGCTTTTCGGGCTCTGGCAGTGAATCCGGGGGTGGAGACCTATGCCGCGCAGGCGATCGATATCGTGGGAACGGGAGGCGACCATGCCGGCGGTTTTAATATTTCCAGTTTGGTGGTCTTGGTGCTGGCCAGTGCCGGTGTCCCCGTGATGAAGCACGGCAATCGTGGCATTACTTCCAAGTGCGGCAGCGCAGACCTGCTGGCGGCCCTCGGCGTGGATCTCGCCGCCACGCCCGAAAAATCCCGTCAGGCGTTGGGCGAACTTGGCTACGCCTTTTTCTTCGCTCCAAACTACCACCCGTCATTCAAGCATATCGCTCCCGTGCGGAAAGCTCTTGCGGCCCAAGGCGGTCGGTCGGTCTTCAATATTCTCGGGCCCCTGATCAATCCCGGGCGGCCGGCGCATATTCTCCTCGGGGTTTATTCACTGCCGCTCGTGGCCAGGATGGCGGGGGCGTTGGAGGAACTCGGCCAGGCCGCCGGTCTCGTGGGGCACGGCGTAATTGATACCAATGCAGGCATCGACGAACTGACCACGGCCACCGTCAACCACGTTCATGGCGTGGGCCGCTTGCGCGATTTGCAGGCGACGTGGCGCGCGGAGGATCTTGGTTTGACCAGCGCCCCTTTTTCAGAACTAAGGGGTGGGGACGTCACGGCGAATCTTGCGATGGTCCACGACATTCTTGCGGGACGCGGTCCGGCGGGGCTGGTTGATACGATTGTGCTCAATGCGGCCGTGGGCCTGCACATCGTGGGTCGGTTCTCTACCATTCGCGACGGGCTTGTCCCCGCCCGTGAACTGCTTCTCGGCGGGGCGGTCGCCCGGAAAATTTCTGCCACCCGGGAATTTTATCGCAGCTAATACCATGTCTTCATCCAGAAAATATTTTGGCACCGACGGAGTCCGCGGCCCTTACGGCAGCGCCACGATGAATGAGGCTTTTGCCTGGCGGCTCGGGAGTGCAGCAGCCCGCTTTGCGAAGTCGCAGCCGGGTTTTAACTCGCGGCAAGTCTTTATTGGCCGTGATACGCGAGCTTCCGGTCCAGCGCTCGAAAAAGCGCTGGCGGATGGTCTGCAAGCCGAGGGTTTGCAGCCCGTGAGTCTTGGGGTGGTGCCCACCCCAGTGGTCAGTTTGATGACCAGCAGCGCCAGTGCCGCGTTGGGGGTCGTGATTACCGCTTCCCACAATCCGGCGGGCGACAACGGCATTAAATTTTTCGGTCCGGCCGGCATTAAGCTTACCGATGAGGATGAAAGCAGAGTTGAAGCCCTCCTGCCGGCAGGCGCGGGCGAACTTTCCGCGCCGATTTCATTGCTGGACCAGCCGCTGGCCCGCTATTTGAAGCTGACCACGGGCATCCTGCCGTCCGACAGTCTCGTAGGTTGGAAAATCGTACTTGATACCGCGAATGGCGCAGCGTGTGTCAGCAGTCGCACGGTGCTCGAAGCATTGGGCGCATCGTTGAGCTTGGTCGGTGATCAACCCGATGGACAAAATATCAACGCGGGTGTCGGCAGTCAGCATCCGGAGAAAATGGTGGAGCAGGTTCGCGCCACCGGCGCCCGGCTGGGTATTGCGCACGACGGCGATGCTGATCGGTGCATTCTCTGTGATGAACAGGGCGAGGTGCTCGATGGGGACGAAATTCTCACCTTGCTTGCGCTGCATGCGTTGAAGCAAGGCCGGTTGCCGGCGAAAACCCTCGTCATCACGGTACAAAGCAATCTCGGGGTTGATGCGGCGGTTTCAGCGGCGGGCGGCAAGGTGTGTCGCACCAACGTCGGCGACCGCTACGTGATCGAAAGGATGCTCGCGGAAGGCGCGGCGCTCGGTGGGGAATCGTCCGGCCACGTCATCTGTTCCGATATTTCGCCTACCGGTGACGGACTTGTCGCCGCGCTTAAAGTCATCGAGGTCATGCTCGAGACGGGACGGCCTTTGTCGGAATTGCGCCGAGTGCTGACCAAATTTCCCCAGCTTTCCGCTGCGCTGACTGTGCGGGAAAAGAAACCACTGGAATCACTTTGCACGGTGCCGGTCGTGATCAAGGCCGTGGAGAACGAGCTGGGCTCAGCCGGTCGCGTCTTGGTCCGTTATTCCGGGACTGAACCCAAGCTGCGCTTGCTCGTTGAGGGTCCGACCGAAGCCATCGTGCAATCGGCCATGGATAAACTCGTGGCGGCGGTGCGCACCGACTTGGACGTAATCAAGGGCTGAGAGAAATTTCACCGCACCCCATCCAGACCCATGGCCGAAATCACCATCGCATCGCTTGAACCGCATCTGCAGAAACAGGTGGAAAGCGCGCGGACGGCGTTGGAACGCGGAAAGCCTGAACAAACCGTCGAACTTTGCGCACTCGTGTTGGCGGTGCATCCCGACTGTCCGCAAGTCCGGAGACTTGAGCGCGCGGCCCAGCTTAGATTTGCCGCGATCCGGCGCAGCTTGGTTTCCAAATTGGTTTCGGCCGTGTCGTCCGCTCCATTTATCATCGGAGGCAATCTGAAGCTGAAGGACGATCCCCGTAGCGCGCTGGCCACCGCAGAGCGATTGCTTCGCCGCAATCCCCAGAGTGTTCCGGCGCTGAATTTACTTGGCCAGTCGGCGACTGAACTCGGTTGGACCGAAACCGCGGTCTTTGCCCACGAGACGGCGAGCGATCTCGAGCCGGAGCGGCCTGACTTGCTGATTTCACTTGGCAGTGCCTATCTGGCGGCGGGCCGGGCCGCCGATGCGGTCAGCACAGCGCGCCACGCACTCCAGCTCGAACCGGAAAATCCCGACGCGCAGACGCTTTTGCAGGACGCCTTGGTGGCCGTCACGGTAGCTGAAGGTAAATGGGAGCAGGGTGGTGATAGCCGGGGCAAAGCGGTCATCTAGTGTCCTGAGCGATTAATCCGTGAGCAAAGTGCCTGGACTTTACCGAGGATGAGATCGGCAGAGGCAGTCCAGATGAACGGCGTCGGATTTTGATTATTGGTTTCGAGATAGTGGCGGATGGCGGTTTCCAACTCGTC
>JANYDX010000287.1 GCA_025363395.1 Verrucomicrobiota bacterium | reverse complement strand
GCCCTATGGGATGATCCTGCACTGCGGTCCGACCGGCTCGGGCAAATCGATGACCCTCTATTCGGCGCTCAACGAGATCAACACGCCCGACGTGGTGATCCGCACCGCGGAAGACCCGATTGAGTACACGCTGGCCGGCATCAACCAAATGCAGATGCACCGGCAGATCGGCCTTACCTTTGCCGCCGCGCTGCGATCCTTTCTCCGGCAGGATCCCGACATCATTCTCGTCGGTGAAATTCGCGACAAGGAGACGGCGAACATCGCCGTCGAGGCCGCGTTGACCGGTCACATGCTCATCAGTACGTTGCACACCAACGATGCGCCCAGCACGGTGGCCCGCTTGACCGACATGGGCATCGAGCCGTTCATGATTTCCTCTTCGCTGGTCTGCGTTTGCTCCCAGCGCCTCATGCGCCGTATTTGCAAAGTGTGCCGGGTGGCGTACGAACCGGAAGGTCGCGAAAAAGACGTGTTACAGCGCGGCATTGGCTGGAGCGGCCCGATCTACAAATCCAGTCCCAAAGGCTGTCCCAAGTGCAACAACACGGGTTACAAGGGGCGCGTCGGCATCCACGAATTGCTCATCACCAATGAAGAACTGGTGGAGGCGATCAACAAGGGCATGGAGACCGCCGAGCTGAAGCGAATTTGCATGAAGAGCGGCATGAAGACCCTGCACCAGGACAGTCTGCTCAAGGTGAAGGAAGGCCTGAGCTCACTGGCGGAGGCACTCAGTATTGTGCCGCAGGACATGGAGCTGCGCGGAGCGGCCAAATAAACGCCCGGGCGTTTCTTGTTGGAGCGGTTACAGTTGGTTTAGATGCCCTTTGACGGGCCTTGCCCTCGCTATGGCTTGCTCTCTTCCTTCACGGGCGTGGCACCTTCTTTGGGTGCATTGGCCGGTGGCGAGTTTTCGTAATAACTTTTTATTTCAAGTGGTGCGAGTTTCACTGTGCCTTCGCGATGAATACGCTGCCCGAGTATCTCCGCTTCCGGCATGTCTTTGCCGAAATAAGGTGCGGCGGCCGTGATCAGGGCTGGGAGTGTTTCCATCAGTGACATGCCGTCGGAGTTGACCGTCATTTTTGTGCGCCAGAGCAGAATCTTGCTGTTCGTGGTGGCCGAGGCGAAATCGTAGGCTGACGCCACCACGAAATACACGCTACCACCGGCGTCCTGCACGAGATTTCTGTTCTTCGCGCTGTGTTCACGGAATCGTTCGATGGGACTGAAGATGCGGGTCATCAGTCCGGTGCCTTCGCCCATGATGTTCGGCTGGGCGGGAACACCACCCGTCGGATCTTCCCGCGGTTTGTAGGTGGCGCGCCGGGCCGCCCCTTCCTCGGCCATCGCCTTGACGAGTTGCTGCGCAAATTTATCGCCGCCCACCAGCCGGGCGCGTTCCACGAGTTCGTTGATCAACACTTCATTTGAAACCGTGCTGGGAGTGGCGCTGCCAGCATCAGGATCGCTCACGTCGTCCCCGAGGGGACTCGAGTGCGAGCCCCAGGAGTAGACGATGACCACCGTGGGCGGATGGTCCTTGGTCGCGCCGAGATAGCCGCTTTCAACCAGCGATTTTTCCATCGTGCGTTCCATCTGCTCGACGGCCGGCGGCTTGTCGCGGGCCGAGGCACCGTGGCCGAGCTGGACGAACCCGCCGGGTTTGGTGAGGTAATAACTGGGACGGCCCGGTGCGGGTTGCGGGGCTTTCCGGCCCTCGTTGGTCATCTCGGTGATGACATTAAAATCGACGTGCGGATTTTTTTGAAACGATTTTGGCAGAAGGCTGAAAACATTGGAGCTCGAATCAGGAGTGGCGGCAGTGAGCAGTGCCTGAGTGCAAAGAAAAACGGCAAACCAATAACCAGAGGGATGCTTCATAGGGGTAGAGCTGAGACGCTGGAAATAACCGGACGTTTCCCCAGTCAGCACTTTGCTAACGGGATCGTGCTGCGCGGGCAGCTCCAATGCGGTCGTACAGTAAGAGGAAAGACCTTTCCGCCAGCTATCCGCGGATCTGCCCTGAACCGCGGACGATGTACTTGTAGGAAGTGAGCTCTTCCAAACCCATCGGGCCGCGGGCGTGAAGTTTATCGGTGCTGATGCCGATTTCGGCGCCGAAACCGAATTCGTGGCCGTCGTTGAAACGGGTGGAGGCGTTCCACAGGACGACCGCGCTGTCGACGCCGGCGAGAAATTGTTCGGCCGTGGCGCTGTCGGCCGTCACGATCGTGTCGGTATGGTGGGAGCTGTGGGTTTCGATGTGTTCCACGGCGGCGGCGCAATCGTCCACGACTTTGACCGCTAGAGTCAGGGCGAGAAATTCAGTGCGGAAGTCGTCGTTGGTGGCGGGCGTCGCAGCGACACCGGCCTGCGTGAGCAACGCCAGCGCAGCGGGATCGGCGCGCAATTGCACTCCGCGTCCGGTGAGCTCGCGTCCGGTTTCGGCGAGAAACTGGGCGGCAATATCGCGATGAACGAGCAGCGTTTCGATCGCGTTGCAGACGCCGGGACGGGAGATTTTTGCGTTGATGGCAATGGCGGTGGCCATCGCCAGATCGGCGGCCCGGTCCACGTACAGCGCGCAGATTCCGTCGTAGTGCTTGATGACGGGGATGCGCGCGTGCTTCATCACGGTTTCAATCAGTCCGCGTCCCCCGCGTGGAATGAGCAGATCGATCACGCCGGTCGCTTCGCCGAGCAGGCGGACAGTATCGCGGTCGGTGACTGGTACGAGCTGCACTGCCGCTGCGGGCAGGCTGGCATTCGTGAGGCCGCGCGAGAGTGCGGTGGCGATGGCGAGATTGGAGCGCAACGCCTCCGAGCCGCCACGCAAAATCACCGCGTTGCCGCTTTTCAAGCAGAGTCCGGCGGCGTCGCAGGTGACATTGGGCCGCGATTCATAAATAAAACCGATCACCCCGAGCGGCACGCGCACCTTGGCGAAGCGCAGGCCGTTGGGCTGGGTCCATTCGCGCAGCACCTGGCCCACGGGGTGGG
This sequence comes from Verrucomicrobiota bacterium, assembly GCA_025363395.1. Taxonomy (GTDB): domain Bacteria; phylum Verrucomicrobiota; class Verrucomicrobiia; order Opitutales; family Opitutaceae; genus Lacunisphaera. The sequence goes on along the minus strand of JANYDX010000287.1, from coordinate 7,821 downwards.
GCAGCGCGGCCACCTGCCGCAATCCCTCCGCGCAGGCCGCGAGGCGTTTGGGATCGAGCGTGAGCCGGTCGACCAAGGCGGGAGTCTGGCCGGCGACTTTGGCAGCGGCGACGTCGGCGGCATTGGCGTTGAGAATCTGGTGTTGGGCCGTGAGGAGTTCGTCCGCCATTGCCTTGAGGGAGGCGTCGATCCGGGCCGGCGGAGTGCCGGCGAGGGTGCGTGCGGCGGCGCGGGCTTGTTGCCCGAGCTGGGTGATGAGCTGTGCGAGATCGGCCATGCGGATCAGCGGGTGGGAAAGTGCGTGCCGACGCGTTGGCCGGCCACGATGGCTTTCAGCAGGCCGGGTTTGCGTCCGCTGACGATGTTGACTGGAATGCCGGCCTTCATGGCGAGCTGCACCGCCTGGAGCTTCGTGACCATGCCCCCGGTGGAGACATGGCCCTTGTCCGAGCGCACGAAACTGGCGACGGCACTGACGTCGCGTACGAGTGAGACCACTTTTCCGGCAGAGTCTTGGAGCCCGTCCACGCTGGTGAGGATGATGAGGCGATCAGCTTCAACGAGAATGGCGACTTCAGCGGACAGCCGGTCGTTGTCACCGAAATTGAGTTCCTCGACGGCGACCGAGTCGTTTTCGTTGATGATGGGTACGACGTTGTGACGGGAAAGCAGGTGCAGAAGGGTGTTGCGGGCGTTCCGGTGGCGGGTCCGGCTATCGAGATCGTTATGCGTGAGGAGCAATTGGGCCACGCCCAGTTTTTCGCGGCCAAACGCGCTGGCGTAGGCATGCATGAGTTGCGACTGGCCCACGGCGGCGCAGGCCTGCTTGGCGGCGAGTTCCTTGGGGCGGGCGGTGAGACCAAGGGTGGCCAGGCCGGCCGCGACGGCGCCGCTGGAAACGATGATGCATTCGTGTCCGGCGTGGACCAAGGCGCTGACCTCGCGGGCCAGACGTGAAATCTGCCGCCGGCTCAAGCCGACACCGTGTTCGGTGGACAAAATGCCCGAGCCGAACTTGAGAACTATGCGTTGGGAACGTTTGGCCATGAAATTTATACCTTAGCCCGCGTCTCTTATGCAACAAGCCGGAATCTTGATTTATGCTATTTTTAGCCGCGGGAAAGGTATGACACGTTTTCGAGATACTCTCCGGAAACTATGACACGTCACCTAGTTGTCTATTTCACTCATTTTGGCGATCTGTTGTACCTAACAAAAACAAGGAATCCCATGAACACGAATTTTTCCTCCGGCGCACCGCACGTCAAATTTTTAGCCCGCCACGGCGATTATTTGCCGGCCGAAATTCGTGCGATGCAGCGGTCGGCTTTCTGCGCGCTTGCGGCAGGCTGTTTGAGATAATGGAAGGATCATGCCTGTCATTCTCATGCCGACTGTTCCCGCTTTACCGCGCACCTTTGAACTGGCTTTGCCCGACCTGGCGCTGGAGCGCGGTGGCTTGGTCCGTCAGCACCGCTCGCGGGGCTGGTGGTGGAGTCGGGAAGGTGACACGCCTGAGCACCCGCAAAAAGATATTCCCACGGTGTTGCTGGTCCACGCTCTCACGGGCAGCTCCCAAGCCGGGGGCGAGGGCGGCTGGTGGGAGCCGTTGATCGGTCCGGCTCGTGCGCTGGATCCCGCGCATCACCGGTTGATTTGTTTCAACAACCTGGGTTCGTGTTACGGCAGCAGCGGACCCGGTGTGGAAGGTTTTCCTCCGGCTGAGGCGGTTGATCTGACGTGTCGGGATATTTCGCGCGCTTTGCTGCAGTCGCTCGACAAGCTGGGGATTGAACGCGTGCATTTAACCACCGGAGGTTCTTTGGGCGGCATGGTGACGCTGACACTGGCCGCGCTGGCGCCGGACCGCTTTGAACGCGTTCTGCCTTTGGCGACGACTTTGGCGGCCAGCGCGTGGGTCGTGGGCTGGAATCATGTGGCCCGGCAGATTCTGCGGCTGGATCCCGGTTATCCGAATAATGTCGGACGCGGATTGGAAATCGCGCGGCAAATGGCGATCCTGACTTATCGCGCCGAGCCCGGACTCGATGCGGATCAACCGCGATCGGCGGCGGGCTATCCGGTACAAAGTTATCTGGAGCACCAGGGCCGGAAGCTGCGCAGCCGATTCGCCGTGCAGGCCTACGAACTGCAACTGGCGGCGATGGATCACCACGATTTGCTCCAGCCTTTGCCGGGAGACACCCAGGCCGCCATCACCCGCGTGCGGGCGTCGGCTTTGGTGGTCGACGTCGATACCGACCAGCTGTTCACGCCCGCTCAGGCGACCACGCTCATCGAACATTTGCGCCGGGCCGGAGCGGCGGTGGAACGCGCGACGGTGAAGAGTATTCACGGGCACGACGCGTTTTTGATCGAATGGGAGACACTTGAACCTATCTTGACCCGGGCGTTGCATCTGCACGCTCCTTTAAAATGAGCGAACGCTGGCAAGTCTATAAATTCGGTGGTTCTTCCCTCGGTACATCGGGGCGCCTTCCCCGCGTGCTTGAGTTGGTGGCGGCGGCGCCACGCCCGCTGGCCTTGGTGGTTTCAGCCCTGGGTGACAGCACGGACTGGCTGATTCTAGCCGCCCGCTCCGCCGAGGAAGGAAACATCAGTCAGGCCCGGGGTCAGTTGACTCATGTGCGCGATCTGGCGAGTGCGACGGCCCGCAGTGTACTGGGCGCTCAGGGGCAGAAGGGAATGAAGTATGACCTGGATGAAATCTTGACGCCGGTGGAACGGTTGCTTTCAGGCATCGAGCTGACGCGTGAGTGTTCTCCCCGCACGCTCGACGCCGTCATCAGCGTTGGCGAACGCATCTCGTCGGCCTTGCTGGCGCGTGCATTAAGCGAGAGGGATGTGCCCGCGCTGGCGGTGGATGCGCGGGATTTTGTGGTGACCGACAGCACGCATGGCTCGGCCACCGTGGAGAAAGCGGAGACGGCGGTGCGATTCGCTGCCTTGGAATCCAACTGGGCCGGCAAAGTTCCGATCATCACTGGTTTTATCGGACGTACCCGCGACGGTCACACCACCACTCTCGGACGCAATGGTTCCGACTACACGGCGACGCTCGTGGCGGGATTGCTCAAGGCGAGCGCGGTGACGGTGTGGACGGATGTTCTGGGTGTGATGACCGCCGATCCCGCCCTCGTGCGCGAAGCTTCACCGGTGGACCGACTTTCCTACGATGAAGCGCTCGAGCTGGCCTATTTTGGCACCCGGATGTTTCACCCGCGCACGATTATTCCCCTGCGCGAATGCGGCGCAGCGCTGGTGATTCGTAGCACGACCCAGCCTGATGCCCCGGGCACACGCATCGACGCCACGGGCAATCCCGATCCGAATCGTCCGACCTGCGTCACCAGCTTGGAGCGGCTGACACTTTTGGGAGTTCAATCCCGACGAACCGGTTTGGGGCGTCCTCTCGGTGGACGCATTCTTGCGGCGCTCAGTGAAGCCGGCGTACGCGTGTGGATGACCACTGAGTCGACGCTCGGGCAGTCCTTTTCCGTGGTGATACCCGCCGTGGATGAAGCGAGCGCGCGGCTCAGTGTGTCGGCGGCGCTCGCCTCGGAATTGCAGTCGGGGGATTTGCGCATCGAACCGGTTTTGTCACCGGTGACACTCGTTACTTTGGTGGGTGAAAACATGGCCGGCCGGCCGAATGTCGCGGGTAAGTTTCTCAATTCGATTGGCGAAGCGGGAATTTCAGTTCGGGCGGTGGCCCAGGGCGCCTCGGCGCGCAGCATTTCGTGTGTGGTGGATGCCGATCAGACCGCCACAGCGGTGCGCACGGTGCACGGGGCATTCAATCTGGCTCACACGGAGATCAGTGTGTTGTTGCTGGGCAAGGGCGTGGTCGGCGGCAGCCTCTTGAAACAGATTGATCGGCAAAACCAGGCGTTGGGGCGCGAACATGATGTGCAGGTGCGCTTGGTGGGCATTGGTTCCAGCAGCGGTGCCTTGTTCGAGCCCGAGGGCATCCCTCCAGTCGAGGCGATCGCCCGTCTTCAAAAGGCCCTGGCCGCCGGCAAGGTAGTCAAGGACGTCACTTCCTTATTGGAAAAACTTTCCCGTCTGCCGAATCCCGTGCTGGTGGATTGTTCGGCAGCTCCTGGGATGGAGAAAATTTATCGGGCGGCGTTTGCCCACGGGATCAATGTGGTTTCCGCCAACAAGCAACCGCTGGCTCTGCCGCAAGCCGAGCGCGTGGCCTTGCTCAACGAGGCGCGCCGGCATTTCCGCGCGTACAATTATGAGACGACAGTGGGGGCCGCTTTGCCAGTCATCGAGACGCTCAAGAATCTCGTGCGCACCGGCGATCACGTCATCAGCATTGAAGGTGCGTTTTCGGGTACGCTCGGTTTCCTTTGCGACCGCCTGTCCCAAGGCGATCCCCTCTCGGTGGCGGTGCGCAAGGCCAAGGATTTGGGTTATACCGAACCGCATCCCCGGGACGATCTATCCGGTCTCGATGTGGCGCGCAAAGCCATCATTCTCGCCCGCGAGCTCGGTCTGCAGGTTGAACTGAGCGACGTGGTCCTGGAGCCTTTTGTGCCGGCGGAAAATCTCCGTGAGGACGATCCCGAGAAATTCCTCCAATCGCTCACCGCGCTCGATGCGGGAGTGGCTGCCCGGGTGGCCAGTTGCAAGGCTCACGGACGCTTCCTGCGCTACCTGGCCCGCATCACGCCGGGCGCAACTGGTTCCCAGGTGTCTGTCGGTCCGGTGGAAGTGGATGCGGCTCATCCTGCGTCCTCGCTGCGCGGGGCGGAGGCGTTTGTGGCTTTTCACACCGAACGGTATCGCGAATATCCCTTGGTGGTGCGCGGTTCTGGGGCGGGTGGGGATGTCACGGCGGCCGGGGTTCTGGCGGATATCCTTCGCTTGGCGCAGAATATCCGCGGCCGGCGCTGAGCACCGTTCAATGGACGGAATCACCGGTGTTTGGGGCCGGACAACCTTATGTCATAAAATTAAGACTAGTGTTGACAGGGATAGCGCCGATTAACAATTTACTATCTCACTTTCATGACACTCCACGTCGCCCTTGTAGCGTTGATTACCGTCGTCCTGGCAATTATTGCCACGGACCCCATCAACCACGGGCGGCTCGCTGAAGCCACTAGCTCCTAAGAGAAAGTAATCTCAAAACGAGGAAGCCGCCCAACAAAAAGGGGCGGTTTTTTTATTTTCCACAAATGACTCATTCCTGCTATACAAACCCTTCGCTCCGCAGCGACCCTCTCGCCCGCGCAGTCTGACCTTTCACCCTCATGGATTCCGGCAAACGTTTTAGTCACGCTATCACCACTGGCCCCGGTCGCGCACCGGCTCGCGCCATGCTGAAGGCCATCGGTCTGACTGATGCCGACATGGAGCGCCCGCTCATCGGCGTTGCCAACACGTGGACCGAGATCGGGCCGTGCAATTATCACCTTCGCACTCTGGCGGAGCATGTGAAGGCCGGCATCCGGGCCGCCGGCGGCACTCCGCTGGAGTTCAACACGGTTTCAATTTCCGATGGCATCACCATGGGCACCGAGGGAATGAAGACCTCGCTCATCAGCCGCGAAGTGATCGCGGACTCGATCGAACTCGTGGCGCGGGGCAACAGCCTCGACGGCCTCGTGTGTCTCTCGTCCTGCGACAAAACCAATCCCGGAGTCATGATGGCGCTCGCGCGCATGGATCTACCGGGGCTGGCGCTTTACGGCGGTTCGATCGCTCCGGGCCATTTGCACGGGAAGGCGCTCACGGTGCAGGATGTGTTCGAGGCGGTCGGCGCGTTCAACGCCGGCAAAATTGATGAAAAGGAATTTCTCCGCGTCGAAAACGCCGCCTGCCCGGGCGCGGGCGCGTGCGGCGGACAATTCACCGCCAACACCATGGCGACAATTATGGAAGCGATCGGCATTTCGCCCGTGGGTTTGAATGGGGTTCCTGCGACCGATCCGGCCAAGGAAGCGGCGGCATTTCGCTGCGGTGAAATCGTCGTGGATCTCGTCCGGAAAAATTTGAAACCATCGCAGATCATGACGCGTCGGGCATTCGAAAATGCGATTGCGTCGGTGGCCGCCTCGGGTGGTTCCACGAACGCGGTGCTGCATCTCCTCGCGCTCGCTCGCGAATGCAATGTGTCACTCAAGATTGATGAATTTGATTCGATCTGCGCGAGAACGCCAACGATCGCCACGCTCAAACCGGGCGGTCTCTACACCGCGGTGGAAATGCACCAGGCGGGCGGCATTTCACTTTTATTGCGCCGGCTTTTGGAAGGCGGATTTATCCACAGCGATTGCCTCACGGTCACCGGTCGCACTCTAGGAGAAGAAGTGGCGAATGCGGCGGAAGCTCCCGGACAACAGGTCATCCGTCCGACCAGCAAACCTTTCAAGCCAACGGGCGGTCTGGTTATTCTCCGCGGCAATCTCGCCGAGGAAGGTTGCGTGCTCAAGGTCGCGGGCAGCAATCGCGAACGGATAACCGGACCAGCGCGGGTATTTGAGAACGAAGAGACCGCCATGGCTGCCGCAAATGCCCAGCAAATCAAGGCGGGCGACGTCGTGGTCATCCGTTACGAAGGACCGAAGGGCGGTCCCGGGATGCGCGAGATGCTGGGTGTCACTGGCGCCCTCGCGGGTGCCGGCCTCGCAGACAGCGTGGCTCTCCTCACCGATGGACGTTTCTCCGGCGCAACGCGTGGTTTCTCCATCGGACACGTCGCGCCCGAGGCGTTTGTCGGCGGTCTCATCGCGTTTGTGCGCGAGGGCGACACCATCGAGATCGACGTGCCGGCGCGCCGCCTGCAGGTGCTCGTCACGCCCGAGGAATTTGCCGTCCGCCGCCAGGGCTGGACGCCACCGGTTCCGCGTTACACCCGCGGCGTCATGGCAAAGTATGCCGCGACTGTTTCCACTGCCGCCGAAGGCGCGGTCACCTCTTAATTCATTTAATCAATCAGCAACTCAAGGAACACCATGAAACTCACCGGAGCAGAAATCATTTGGGAATGTTTACAGAAAGAAGGCGTCGACGTCGTGTTCGGCTATCCAGGCGGCGCAATTCTGCCGACCTATGACGCGATGACCAAGTATCCGAAAATCCACCATGTGCTCGTGCGCCACGAACAGGGCGCCACGCACATGGCGGACGGTTATGCACGCGCGAGCGGCAAGGTCGGCGTCGCCATCGCGACCTCCGGACCCGGCGCCACCAACATGGTGACGGGCATCGCCACCGCCATGATGGATTCGTCGCCCATTGTCTGCATCACGGGGCAGGTTGGCTCCAAGGCCATTGGCACCGATGCGTTTCAGGAGACCGACGTGACCGGCGTCACACTGCCGATCACGAAGCACAATTACCTGGTCACGAAGCCCGGCGACATCGCCCGCGCCATTCGCGAGGCGTTCTACATCGCCAGCAGCGGCCGGCCCGGCCCGGTGCTCATCGACATCACCAAGGACGCGCAACAGCTGACCGCCGAGTTTGATTGGGAGGCAGCGGCCCCGCGTCTCCCCGGCTATCGCCCGAGCTACCATGCTCCCGCCTCGGAATTCGCGCGCGCCGCTGAGCTGATCAATTCCGCCAAGCGCCCGCTCATTCTCGCAGGGCAGGGCATCCTCAAGTCCGGCACCACCGCCGAAGTGCTCAAGCTCGCGAAGACCGCGGGCATCCCGATCACCACGACGTTGCTCGGCATCGGCGTCATTCCCGCCTCGTCCGAATTCAACCTCGGCATGATGGGCATGCACGGCGAAGCGTGGGTCAACGTTGCCATCCAGGAAGCGGATCTGCTCATCGCACTCG
>JANYDX010000254.1 GCA_025363395.1 Verrucomicrobiota bacterium | reverse complement strand
GTCATGTGGCTGTGGATCGCCACGATGTTGATTCCTTCGTTGCGCAAGCTTTTCAGCACGGGTTGCAGTTCGCTTTCGAGCACCGCAAAGTCACCATCGACCAGGGCGTTGTCATCTGTGCCGGCGAACGCGGCCCACGTGTTCACGCCCATGTCTTTGCCCACCTCGCAGCCGCACGACATCTTGGCGGTTCGTCCGATGACGACTTTGAACATCCCGTCTTTGGCCTGACCTTTAGTGCCCAAGAGATCGTCGATGACTTTGCCGGTGATGGCATGGCTCGCCGGCGCGAAGCCTGCACCAAACAATTTGGCCGGAGTGGGATTCGCCGCGCGGATTTCTTTCACCTTGGCGAAAGCGGCTTTCACCGCACCGCCGAGCTTTTCTACCGTGCCCTCGCCTTCGAGGTGCATGAAAAACACATGTGGCTCGTCGTAGAAAAAGTGATTGTGCAGCGCGGTGACACTCAGGCCCGCGTCGAGCAACGCGCTCATGACCGGATTAACCTCGTCCTGGAAAAGAACGAGATCGCCCATGACCATCGCTTCAGCCTTTGTCCCGGCTTTGAACGCCGCCCAGGAAGTCAGGCCCATGAACGGTGACATCGGCCAGCCGTCCACGCTTACCTTTACGTCGTTGCGAGGGGAGGTGACTTTGAACACGCTTTCCGCCTCGTTAAGCGAGCCCTTGAGGCCGGTCACGATTTCGATCCGGGCCGGGTCAAGCGCTGCGCTCGCGAGTGCGGGAACGATGAATAAAATCAGAACTGCAACCGTTTTTGACTTCATCGAAGAATTCCTTTCCAGAACGGATTGCCAAAGGCAATGAAATACCTGTTACATTCATGTTATGACAACGACATCGACCCCGCACGGCTGGCTGCTGCTCCTCTATACGCTCCCGACGAAACAAGCAGCGGGGCGGGTGAATCTGTGGCGCAAGCTGAGGAAAGTTGGCGCCTGCCCCCTGAGGACTTCCGCCTACGTGCTGCCTGACGAACCTGCGCACGTGGAGCGATTCCAGTGGCTGGCGCAGCAGGTGCGAGACTACGACGGCGAAGCGACGTTCGCGCGCGTCACCAAAATCGAGGGGCTGTCGAACGAGGAGATCAAGCGCCTGTTCAACGATGTCCGGGCGGAGGACTACGCGGTGTTGGAAAAATCGCTGGGGCTGCTGATCGCCGCCAATCGCAAAAAAGTCGGAGGGGAATTCGCCGGCGCCGTCGAAAAGCTCCGCCGCCAGTTTCAGGAAATCCGTGCGATCGACTATTTTGACTGTCCGCTGGCACACGAGGTGGAAATGCTTTTTCAGCGGGCGGGACGGCTGTCGGAGCCGCGGAGGAAGTCACCGGCTGTGCTCGATGCCAAGCGGTTTCACGAGAGAACGTGGCTCACGCGTCCCCGGCCGGAGATTGATCGGGTCGGCTCCGCCTGGCTCATTCGCAAGTTCATCGATCCGCGCGCCACATTCGTTTTTGCGGCGAGCCCAAACGCGCATCCGAAAGCGCTGCCCTACGACATGGTGGGTGTGGAATTCACGCACCACGGCGACGACTGCACTTTCGAGACGTTGCTCAAGCGTTTCGCGGTTTCCGATCCGGCGGCCCGCCAAATCGGCGAGATGATTCACGATGCGGATCTGGAAGATGGAAAATTCCAGCGGACGGAATGTGTCGGCCTTGAATTACTTTTCAAAGGCTGGGCACGTCTTGGTTTCGAGGACGCGGAGATTTTGGATAAAGGCTTTGCCTGCTTCGACGCGCTCCACGCAGCGATTCGCAAATAGGGGGGAGTGGTTGTGGAATTCATTCCGAGACAGGGCCGGGGATGGCTCAACCGATCCCTGGGTGACGCCGCGTGGTTCAGCTCGCGGGGTTGCGGCGGAGGCGGTCGACGAACACGGCGACGATGATCACGAGGCCGATGATGATTTCCTGGAAATAGGTGGGCCAGCCCATCTGTTGCGAACCATTGCGGAGCACGGCCATGATCAGCGCACCGATCATCGAACCGAGAATAGTGCCGACCCCGCCGTTGAGACTGGCGCCGCCGATGATCACTGAGGCAATGATGTCGAGTTCGAGTCCGACGGCGACAGTTGGATCGCCCTGCCTCAGGCGGGAAAGCTGGAAAAGGCCGGCGAGTCCGAAGAAGCAGCCGGCGAGCGCATAGATCAAAACCTTCAGGCGCGTGGTGGGGATGCCGCAGAGTCGCGCGGTGGCCTCGTTGGAGCCGAGGGCGAAAATATGCCGGCCGAAAACCGTGTTGCGCAGGAGGAGGGAAGTGAGGATGGCGAAGATGATGGCTACCCACACCCCGGACGGCAGGGCATGGCTGAATGGATCGGCGGTGGTCATCCAGCCGTTGATGGGCGACGCGTCGTAGTTGACGGTCTGGTTGTCCGCCATCCATTTGGCGGTGCCGCGGGCGACGCCGAGAGTGCCGAGCGTGATGATGAATGGCGTCATGCGCAGGCCGGCGATGGCGAGGCCGTTGAGCAGGCCGATGATGCCGCCGGAGAGAATGACGGCGGCAAGCACTGCGGGTGCGCCCCAGCCGCGCTGGATCAGCATGGCGCCGACGACACTGGTGAGGGC
>JANYDX010000197.1 GCA_025363395.1 Verrucomicrobiota bacterium | reverse complement strand
CTCGCGTGGCTGCGCCGCGACACTCCCGCTACCACCAAGCGCAGTGCCGTCTTCCTCAGCGGCGCACTGCTCGTCTGTCTGGCGCTGGCCTGTTCGCAGCTCCAGTGGTGGGCGATGACGCAACTCTTGTTGCTGACCCTGCTGGCCGTGGCGATTCCGCTTCAGCATTGGCGCGGGTGGGTCCTGGCAGGTGTTGCTCTGCTGCCGGGCTTGCTCCAACTCGCCGACACGGCGCGCGTCCGCGATGCCTCTCATTTCACGGCGCGGGAAATCGCGGGATTGGTGGAACGCGATATCGCCCACTGGATCGCGGATCATGCGGAAACCAACGGTGCCGTGGTGTTGGTTTCACCGGAGCGCACACCCGGACTGTGTTTTCATGGAGGGCTGCGCGGGCTCGGGTCACCCAATTGGGAAAACCGCGACGGCGTCGCCGCCACCGTGCGCATCATCGACGCCACGACAGCAGATGAAGCCCAGGCATTGCTCAACCAGCACGGCGTCACGCATATCATCCTCGCCTCGTGGGACACTGATCTCGACGAGTTCGTGCGTTGGACGAAAAATAATCCCAACGACACTTTTCTCGCGGCTTTGCACCACTGGGCGATCCCGCCCTGGCTGGAACCTGTGCCTTATCGCCTGCCAGATACGGCCGGCTTCGAAGGACAATCCGTCGTGATTCTGAAGGTGACCGAAAACACGGATCGCGCGCTTTCACTGAGCCGCATGGCCGAGTATTTTCTCGAGGTGCAGAACACTGACATGGCGGCTTCGACGAATGAAGTTCTCAAATCTTTCCCCGCCAATCTCGGCGCCCTGATTGGTCGGGCGCAGATTGAAAAAGCCAAAGGCGACGCCGCGGCCTTCGACCAGGTATTCGCCACCATCCAGCAAAACCTGAGCAACGGCCTGGACCGACTGCTGCCATGGGACCGCCGGGTCAGCCTCGCCGTGGTGCTCGCCCAGGGCAACCGCACCGACCTCGCTCGTGTGCAGGTGCAACGCTGTCTAGCCGAGTTGACCGAGGATCGTCTGCGCTCACTGACCACCGCCGCAGTTTTCCGTCTGCAAGTTTTGGCCAAAGCACTCGACCTGAAAATTTCCGATGAACCTTTGCGCGATCTCGCCGTGAAGCTGGTTCCGGCGGAATTGCGCAGCCGACTGTGAAATGCAGCCGTTCTTCCAGAATTGTATTCAAACACCGAAAACGGGAATGAAATTTTGCCCACGAAAAACGCGAAATACACGAAAGCAGACCAGCCAAGGCCGGGCTCCATACACCAAACAGTGACTGCAATTCTCGGATGATCTTACTGAGTCTGGTGAAATACATGACGCGATCCCCTCCTCTATAGGTATGGCTTCACGCCCGACGTACTGGGCGCATGCGTCGGGGATAAACCCCGACCTAAAGCCGAATCCAATCACCCCGATTGTGCAGACTCAGCAAGGTCGGGATGCTCAGTTTTTCGTGTGATTCGTGTCTTTTCGTGGTAAACCTTCTGAAGTGTGGCACTCCGAGGAAATCCTGAATCGCCTGTAAACACGCTCCTGCAAAATGGAATTTCGATCAGAACAATAGGCCACCAACTGGCCTTGCACCACATCAACTACTTCTTCCGCTCCCACAGTGTCACGCGGCCGATACGGTCATAAGGAGGATAGAAGGCAAAGCAGCCGGTCACGAGTTCGATGCGGCCGTCGTTGAAGAGGTCGGCGGCTTTCACCACGATCAGGTGGGTTGGCGCGTGCGCAAGCACCCGGGGGGTAAAATGATTGGTGCCGTCATTCTCAAAACACATCAGGGCGACCGCATCCTTGTTCGTCCAATCATTGAAACCACTACAGGCGACGATGTCGTTGTGGCCGTCGCCATTCAAGTCGACCACCACCGGGCTGTAGCAGCCGGGGAAATCGCCGATGCGATGAAACGTGAATTTTCCGCCGCCAAGATTTTCCAGCCACTGCACCCCGTGCCACGGACGCGAACCGGGCGTGGCGTAATCGAACCCGTCGCCATTGGTGTAAACGATGTCGGGTTTTCCGTCCTGGTTGACATCGCCAATCGTGAGCCCACTGCTCCCGAAATCCTTGTTGGTCGAACCGTACAGCACGCGGTCCCGGAAGTGCCCCGCCCCGTCCCCCATGAAAGCGTGCACCTCTTCCGAATCCTGCGAGACGAGGGCCACGACATCGGGATTACCATCGCCATCGAGATCCGTCACCGGCGCGTGAATCGTGCCCGGCAGGTCCAGCAACGGGTGACTCTTGAACTCCCAGTTGCCCAGATTTTCCATCCAGCGGATCTCGCCTTCAATATAGCCAAATTGTCCGACAACCAGATCGAGCCGGCCATCCTTGTTGAGATCCGCCGCGGCCACGTAGGTGACCCGTGCGACATTCTCCAGCAGAACCCGATTGGTGAAGTGATTGGTGCCGTCATTCACGAGCACGACCACGGACCCCGTTTTCGCATTGCTCGGCGGGATCACTCCCATCGAAGCGACGAGCACATCCAGGTGACCGTCGCCATTCAGATCGGCCACTTCCAGATGCGCCGGCCCCGCCACGGTCTGGCCAATGTCCTGTTCCTCAAACACGCCTTTGCTGACCTGGCGGATCCAGCTCACCTTGTTGAGCCGGCCGTCGCAGACGAGGATATCCTTCAAGCCATCCTGATCGAGATCGGTGATCAGCAAATCCGTGATCCACGGTGTTCCGTCCGCAGGATTGCCGATCTGACGGGAGGAAAAGGAATCGGGCCCAAGGGCCAGTTTTGGGACTGTAGCGGTCGCAGTAATTCCGGCCGGATTTATGGGCGACGAATTTTTTGACGTGGATTTGAGCGCGAAATATCCCGCGACTGCGAGTAGCAGGCAGATGACGCCGATTTTAAGAAAGGGAGATTTCATCGATGAAGTGGACCGGGTCAGAGCAATGTAGGCGGGGTGCCTTCAATAAATTTTTCCGTCTTTCTAAGCGCCGTGAAGAATTCACGAGCGCTGGCAAAATACCCAATCTTCATTTGAAAGTCTCCGCGGTTATATCGCCCTTGAGTCGTGCGTCGAGGGCGTGACGCAGATCGGCATCATTCACGTCGGCGAGTTGCAGTGCACGCTGCCAATGACTGCGGGCCCCATCGGCGGACCCGTCCTGATACAACACATCGCCCAGACTGAGATGAATCGTTGGATTGGCCGGATCG
>JANYDX010000151.1 GCA_025363395.1 Verrucomicrobiota bacterium | reverse complement strand
ACATCGTGGCGATCCACAGCCACATGACCAACGAGGAACCGCGCATTCTGTTCCTGCACTATTGGGGCAAAGGCAAAGCCGCTGATTTAGCCGGCAGTCTCAAGAAGACTTTTGATATCCAGAAGACCGTAAAATGAAGCGCAGAAAACTACTGAAAAAAGCATCCATGAAAACAACGTTTCCCTCCCTCTTCTCTAAATCCATTGCTCTCGCCGTCGTCCTGGGTGTGACCCTGACGAGCGGTTTCCTACACGCTGCGGAGCAAGACGAGGGCACGCTGATTGGCCGACTCAAGGACAGTAAACTATCGCTGGCCACCGGCATTGCGCAGGCGGAAAAGGAAAACGGCGTGGCCATCTCGGCCAAATTTGAAATGGAAGGCGAAGCCCTGAACCTGAGTGTCTACGCCGCCAGGGCGGGACTCGGTCAAGATTCTGAGCACAACGTCCTCATTGAATTGGCGGGCGATGCCGCCCAAAGCCCGTGGAAACCGGAAACCGAGGTCTTCGAAGACAAGAAACACCTCACCCGTTCAGCCGCGCAACTGACGCTCGTGCAGCTGGCAAAGTTGTCGCTGGCAGACGCGATCAAGAAAGCCGAAGCCACGCAGCCCGGCACAGTTTATTCAATCACCCCGGCGATGAAAGACGGTGATCCCATCTTCAACGTCAAAATCGCAACTGCCACCGGCGAGAGCGTGGGTGCCGTCGTCAATGGCCGGACCGGTGCCGTTAGCAAATAGCCCGCTTCTCGCGATGCCGGAACGCTCCTCCAGCGACACCCATGAACACACTCTGCGCCATCTTGCTTGGCTGCGCGCTGCTGGTCGGGCGCGCGATGGCGGATGCCGCAATCTTCCAGGACGCGGACCTGGGCCGGCCCCCCGCTGGTTGGACGAGCACCAAGACCGGCTCGGGCTCACCCCACTGGACCGTTGAAAAAGATGCCACTGCACCAAGCAAGACCAACGTCCTCAAACAATCCGGCGCGGCAACATACCCAGTCTGCATTAAGGACGACCCCTCACTCAAAGATGGTTTCGTCGAGGTGAAATTCAAGCCCGTCGCCGGCTTGGAAGACCAGGCGGGCGGTGTGATCTGGCGTTGGCAGGATGCCGACAACTACTACGTCGCTCGGGCCAATGCGCTCGAAGACAATGTGACCATCTATCACACGATTGCCGGGCGGCGCATCCCGTTCCAAAACGCGGACACCAAAGTCGCACCCGGGATTTGGCATACGCTGCGGGTGGAGTTCAGCAATAAAAGTTTTCGGGTCATTTTCGATGGACGACCAGTAATCGACACCCACGACGGCAGCATTTCTGCTTCAGGCAAAGTCGGTTTGTGGACCAAAGCCGACAGCGTGACGCTCTTCAACGATTTTAACAGCGGGCCAAACTAAACAATCAAAAAGCAACGGAGGAAATTATCATGCCGCTCACCACTGAATCCACCACCTTTACCCGCGACGTTTTCGGACGTTACACCTGCAACACCCTGCAAGAAGCGCTCGATAGCACCACCGGCGACGGCAAACCTTTCGACGTGATCGTGGTGGGTGGCGGCTCGTTCGGCGGCGTTATCGCCCACCGGCTCTTCAATCTCGATTCGCGGCTGCGACAGCACCGCATCCTCGTCCTCGAAGGCGGACCGTTACTCGTTCCGGAACATGTCCAGAACCTGCCGACCATCGGAGATCTGTTTCCCGAGGTAAAAAAATTGCCCTGGCTGAATGCGCCGGCGTCGCCGAGCCTCACGTTTCCCGGCCTCGCGTACTGCCTGGCGGGACGTTCCCTGTTTTGGGGTGGCTGGTCACCGCAACTCACCCCCAGCGAACTCGCGGACTGGCCGGCGGAGATCGTGAAGGATTTTAACGACGCGTTTTTCCGCGAAGCCAGTCGCCAGATCGGCACGGACACGAAGAACGACTTTATCTTCGGCGATCTTCACAGCAAACTGCGCGAACGCCTTTTCTCCGGCATCGGCTCGGTGACGCACCGTTTCGGGATCGACACTCCGGACCAGCTGGAAGCACCACTCGCGGTGGTCTCGGCCTCAGAGCGCGCAGGAACCTTTCCCATCAATAAATTCAGCTCCATGCCACTGCTCATGGATGCCGCACGCAAAGCGTGGGTGGAGTCGAAAGGGGATGATCGCAACAAACGCCTGATGATCGTGCCAAACTGCACGGTTCAGCAGCTGGGCTTGACCGGCAATCAGGTCACGCTGGTTAAAACCAGCCTCGGCGACATCACTCTGCCCCTGAATGGCGCCGTGGTCGTTGCGCTCGGCACGATCGAATCAACCCGGCTGGCGCTGCGCTCATTACCGAATACCAACCAGCTCATCGGCTGCAATCTCATGGCGCACCTGCGCAGCAATTTCACCATGCGGATCCCGCGCCGCTCGCTCCAGATACCTCCGGACAAGCTCTACGCCTCGACCCTGTTCGTAAAAGGCAAAAGCCCGAACGGTCATTTCCACTTGCAGATCACAGCGAGCGCGGCGGGGGCGAACGAAACAAACTCGGAAGCGGAACTGTTCCGGAAAGTCCCCGATATCGACACGCTCGATCAGTTCGACCTGAACGACGAGTTTGTGATCATCACACTGCGCGGCATCGGCGAGATGACGCCCGACCGCACCGTGGGAGCGCAAAATCGCATCAATCTCGTGCTCGCGTCGAGTGGCACGCAGGCCGCGCCCGCGCAGAAAGCCCAGGTGACACTGCTCCCATCCGCGAAGGACACACTACTCTGGGAGGATCTCGACGCGACGACCGACCAGGTCGCCAAGTTGCTCGCGGGAAACGGGCCGTATGAGGTGCTCTTCAATATATACCGGCCCGTGGTTCCCGGTCAGGCCGGTCAGGAAGCGGCGGATGTTTTCCCCCACGCCAACCGGCACGACAATCTCGGCACGACCCATCATGAAGCTGGCACCCTTTGGATGGACGCCGACGCGACCAAAGGCGTGACCGACCTTTGGGGCCGCGTCCATGAAGCACCCAATGTCTGGATCGCCGGTCCGGCGCTTTTTCCTTCAGTGGGTTCACCCAATCCCATGCTCACGGGAGTGGCCCTCGCGCGACGGGCCGCCGAGCGGATGTTCGAGAAACCCCTCATCGTCGCACCGAATGCTGCGGTGCTGCTTTTCGATGGCGTGACCTTGAACGGCTGGACGCAAACGGGACCGGGAAGTTTCGCCGTGGACAACGGCACCCTCCGCACTCAAGGCGGAATGGGCCTGCTGTGGTATTCGGCGGCGCAGTTCCGTAATTTCGAATTGAGCATCGACTGGAAGGTCACTCAAAGCGGCGACAACTCGGGCATCTTCGTCCGCTTCCCGGACCCGAAGGACGACCCGTTCAACGCCGTGCGGGAGGGTTACGAGGTTCAGATCGACGACCTGGGCAATCCTGATGGCGCGATGTCTCATAAAACCGGTGCGATCTACGACGCGGTGCCGCCACTCGCGCCCGCGGAAAAGCCACCCGGACAGTGGAACAACTACATCATCCGCGTCGTCGGCCAGATTTATAACGTGACGCTGAATGGAGCCCCGGTGGTCGCGAACTTCACTGGCAACCGCTCGACGCGCGGGTT
>JANYDX010000069.1 GCA_025363395.1 Verrucomicrobiota bacterium | reverse complement strand
GCGACGGATTGTGCGCCGCGGATGCCGTCGATCGAGCCACCGGAAAAACCGCGCCGCGCCAGCTCAATCTGTGCTTCCAACCAAGTGGCGACAGGACGAAGATTTTTCTCCGCCGAAGTCTCGAGGGCCGGCGTGTCTTCCGGACGCGGTGTCGGCTCGTCGGTGGTTTCCGCGCCGGGCAGGCCGGTTGCGCAGAGCGCAAGCAGACAGGCCAGTTGGCAGGGACCGAAGGACAACATCGGGGTTATAATGCGCGGGCGCCGGCAAATGAAAATGCCGAAATGAGCCAATGATCTTTCAACCCGGGCGAGGCGGGCCGGCGGGTGTTTGGGGGCGGGCGGCGGCCAACTACATTGATTGTCTCAGCTGCGCTATTTCCGCGAACCTGGCTGGTTCCGCGGCAAGGTTTTTCAATTCGAGCGGATCGAGCCCCAAGTCGAAATACAGCCACGGGCTGCCGTCGGCATTTAAAACCAGTTTGTGTTTTGGGGTGCGAAAGCCGTGCCAGGCCCGGTCGCATTGCAGCGGCACGGGCGCGGGGGTGGGCATGCTGATGAGTGCGTGGTCGCGTTTGCAATGCCACTCCCGGCCCTCTGCCCAAGCCACTGCCATGTGCGGTAGATCGACCAGACTCACGGGGCTGTCGTCTTGGCGGCCTTTCTCGATTGCAGGGCCTTTGATAATCAGAGGCACTCGTACGCTCTCTTCATAAGGCCAGGCCTTCCGGAAAAATCCGTGGCTACCGTGCATGTCGCCATGCACCGAGGTGAATACTACCCGAGTGTCCGACAAATCGACCTCGGTCATCAATTTTCCGATGCTCCGGTCGGTCGCTTCAATGTGTGCATAATATCCCGCCAGTTCAGCCCTCGCTTGTTGCTCCACCGCACCACCGCGTGGGACATTAGCGCGCAGTTCGATTTCAGCCGGCAGTTGTTCCGTCACATGCGGAGCCGGGTCGTGATAGGGCGGATGCGGCGCTTCGAGACTGACCACGCAGAACCGTGGCTGGGCGTGCGGGGCTTTCAGCCATTGCGCCGCCCGTTGGGTAAGTACATCCGCTTGATAACCCTTGAAGAGTGTCGGTGCCGGCAGCCGCGTGCCGTGCAGCCACGGATTGTTCAACAGGAACCCGCTCTCGAAACCCTCCCACAATCCGAATCCGCCGCGATTTTCCGACGGCACGATCATCTTTGCCTGTT
Source organism: Verrucomicrobiota bacterium (assembly GCA_025363395.1). Classification (GTDB taxonomy): domain Bacteria; phylum Verrucomicrobiota; class Verrucomicrobiia; order Opitutales; family Opitutaceae; genus Lacunisphaera. The sequence goes on along the minus strand of JANYDX010000069.1, from coordinate 3,018 downwards.
CCGCTCCCACGAAGGGGGTGTTGGGGTCGCGTTGCGCGAGGTGCCATTTCCCAAAAAACGCGGTGGAGTAGCCGCGATCACCCAGCGCGTGAGCGACGGTACGGGCATCGGCGGGGAGGGCATCCCAGTAGTCGCGCACGCCATTTTCCGGACAAAGTTTTCCGGTGAGCAGGGCGGCGCGGGCCTGGGGGCCCAGCGGGTGAGGGGTCACGGCTTGGCGGTAGTTGAGTCCTTCGCCGGCGAGGACATCCAGCCACGGGGTCCGCGCGTTGGCGTCACCGCTGTAGCCACTGGCGGAGGCCCGCCACTGGGTGGTGATAATCCAAAGAATATTCGGTCGGCTGCTCATACCTGTTCCGCAGGCCACGGGTTATTTTGCACGGACACCCAGTCGCCAGAGAAATTCGATCCAAGCGCTCCGGCGAAGGTAGCGGAGAAGAACCGGATTTTTTTCCAGTTCCTGAGGCGGAAACGGGCGCCCGAAAGTGCGTTCGCGCAGGCGGGTGATTTCGGCTTGTCCGGTGCTGTGCATGGCCGCCAAGGTTTTTTGCGTTGAATGGCTGCGGAAGCAGGCGAGGAAATAAGGCAGGCGCACGATGCGCGCACCGGCAGCTTGAAACCGCAAGAGCAGATCCCAATCCATCGCAAATTTGAAGGACGGGTCGAGGCCGCCCACTTTGTTCCAGAGCCGCCGCCGCCAGAAAAGTGTTTCTTGCGGCACAAAATCATTCAAACGGAGCACGTCGTCGTCGTGACCGGGAAGAAACCATCGGCCGATTTCGTTCGAGTTCTCATCGACCAGCACGCGGTGGCCGTAGACGGCATCCACGTCGGGGTGGCGGGCAAAGTATTCGGTGACGAACGCGAAGGTTCCCGGCAGATAGAAGTCGTCGGAGTTAATCCAAGCCATGAGATCGTCCGGTCCGCCCGACGTTTTGGCAAATCCGCGCACAATGGCATCGGCTTGGCCGTCATCCGGACCGCTTTCCCAAGTGAACCGCCCGGCGGGGCGCGCAGGCTCACGGGGTGAGGTGAGTTTGGCCGTTTTCGCGTGGTGACGGATCAGGTCCGAGCTCCCGTCGGTCGACCCGCCGTCCTGGACCACGTACTCGTCCGCGGGGTGGGTTTGTTCGAGCACACTCCGGAGAGTGTCGGGCAAATAACGCGCCTGCTGGAAAGAGGGAGTTACGATCGACAGTCGTGGCAATTGCCGGTTTGGCGCGCTTGCCAACGGAAATTTTTCGACCTTCAGTGCCTGCGGCGGATGTTTCATATGCCCGGGCATTTGGAAGAACATCAATTCGGTCCACGCGCCCCCACCCAACCACAAGGGCAGCCATTGGGTTTGTACTTTGGCAGTTGCTGCGATCAACACTTGCCATGTATCATCGGAGAGCTGGGCCTCGATGATAATATCGCTTTTCCCGGCTGGCAATACGCCCCGTATTTCAAAGCCGGTGTTGTCATCGGGTGCTGAACCGATCTCAGCTCTTACATCTGGCCGCGGCCGGCCGATTACACCGGCCAAACAAAGGTCTCCAATACGCAATCGAACACCGCGGATCGGCTTTCCCTTGGGCACGAAACACCAGCCGCGCAGAATCAGGCATCGCGACAATGATGTCCATGAGTGCGGCTGATCGATGTAATGGAGGATTTTTGTCGAGCTCGCTTGCAATATTCATACAAAATGTTGGCGAAACAGTGGCTGCAACGTCCGATTCGCACGGGAAGCAAATTGCTTCCACAGATTTGCTGGGAGTGGTGTGCCGCCCAAGGTCCTGGTCCCGATGAAAGCGAAACCAGATTCAAGTTATGCGGCGGCCTCCGGCCACTCCGAGCTTACATTTTCTCCTTCTATTTTCTTCAGCAATCACGGGCGTGTTTTATCTCAGACCGCATCATCCGTCTCGCAGCATTCTGGCGGGACGCACGAGCGTTAACTGTCGCTCAAATTACAGGAATGGTGGACGGGGGCGCGGTGTGGCTGGCACGGGCCGATGATCGGGGCACCAGCGCCGTTTAGTTCTCCGCGATCGCGCTGGCTAGACCGGGCAGTGTGTAGGTCGCTGATTCGATAAATAGCTTCACCAAAGAAATCACTGCGGACGGCGCGGTTGTCACCACAGCGGGACAGGGTGAGTGACAATAAAAACGGCACTGGCACGGGCAACAGTGCATTGGTCAGCGATCCGGCGGGCTCGCAGTCAATTTTGGGAGGCATATCTGGCAGACACGAAAACTCCCTCATTCGCAAGAATGCGGTAAATGGATCAGTTCGATGATAGCGGGCTGCCCGGAGTCGCAAGTCTGATGGAAGTTTCCGGCAGCGCAATCAGTGCGGCGACGTGGCTTTGAGGGTTCTGCCATGCGGGGAAGGGGAGCGTTTTTGCGGTTCCTTAAACATTTATTACGCCAATTTAAATCCCTGTAAATAACTCAGCGTGTTTTACATCGGCTATACGCCACCGAAGACCAAACGGGTTGTGGAGGGGGAAATTGCGCCGTTCTGTTTTGGTATGTTTGCCACAAAAATTTTCGGCAGGTACGCGTCGCTGGCGGTTGCAGGAATTTTGTTCATCCTTAACTTTGGACTCGCGCGTGCGGTTCAGGTTCTGCCTGGCAGCACGGTGACACTTTCGGTTACGGCCGATGGCACTGCTCCATTTTCCTACCAGTGGACTAAAGATGGCAACAATCTCGCCGGTTCCACGGGCCAGACATTAACGATTGCCAATATGCAGAGCGCCCACGCCGGCAATTATGCGGTGTTGGTGGCGAACGCCGCTGGTTCGACCACTTCCGATATCAGCGCGCTTTCAGTCGGGTCGTCCACTGCGGCGCCAGTATTCACCACGCAGCCCCTGGGCCAGAGTGTGACCGCGGGCGACAGTGTGGTTTTTACCGTCGAGGCGAGCGGTGTGCCAGCGCCAACCTTTACGTGGCAAAGGAGTGGCGTGACGATCTATGGCGCGGCGGGTCCTACCCTGACGTTCCCCAGTGTGGCCACGGTCGACG
>JANYDX010000044.1 GCA_025363395.1 Verrucomicrobiota bacterium | reverse complement strand
CCTGGCTGTCACAACCGCTCGTCACCGCAACTGCGCCAAGCACGACGCATTCCGTAATCCGCAGCTCTTTGGCTTCCAAGGCACGTACCAACCACGGCCGGTAACCGACATCCTCCAGCTTGGTCGCAAAGGGTTCCTCCGCCAGAAAATCCGCCGTCACGACGTAGTTTGCCTGATCATAGTGTCCGTTGCCAAAAAAACGTGCGGGACCTACTGCGAGCAGGCCAGCAGCCTGCCCGGCAAAAGCGACGGCAAAGACGAGTGAGTAAAAAAATATTTCGCGGCGTAATCCGCGTCGAATCAGGCTGCGCTGCTTCCAACCCGACCACATCCCGTGCGCAAAGCCAACGAATGCTACAATCAGCGCCCCGCCGGCCGTCTTGTGCAGCGGGAGCCCAAGATAAACGAACGACTGCAGCAGCAATGCATGAAGTGCGAATCCAGCGAGACCGAAACCCAGCAGGGTCTGGGACCGCGGCGCGTAAGGCTTCCCCGCCAGGTACCACAAGACATAGCCAAACCCTGCCGCGGGCACAAACAAGAGCATTCCTTGATGGAGAATGATCAGCAGGTTGGAGTTCACCGGAGAGAACCCTAATTCGAACATTTCCCGTCCGCTGAAGGCAAATGATCGCCACTGGGGGCCGTCCTTACCGGGTACAACCGCGAAAAGCCCGCTCCTCCACCACGGCACGTCGGGCCCAAGCAATATTTTTTTGATCCAGTTTGATTCAAAACGTGAAGTTTAGGCTAACGGCCAATTGTCTCCCGCAGGGCGGCGCACATGGCCTGGTGGCCCGCTGCATATTGGACGCGCTGGGCCTTTAGCGTGAATTCGCGCAACGGGAAAGGGGCATTTTCCAAGTAATGGATTTCGACCCCCGTTTCGGCACAGAGCGCACACGCTGCAGCGATGTCCCAAACCTTGTTATTGTGATCCACCATTCCGTCCAGCAATCCAATGGCGACATAGGTCAAATGCAACGTGCTGCTACCGAGGCCACGTATTTTGTAATTTTCGAGCAATCGCTTGCCTTCCGTTGCATAGGCCTTGTCGACGGGCGAGTGGAAGCCGATCAGGCTGTTGCTGGTGGGAGGTCCAATTCGCGCGCGAATTGATCTCTCGCCATCCCACACGCCTCTACCCGGACCACCATGAACCAGTACCTGTCGCGCCATGTCGTAAACCACTCCATAAACCGGGTGACCGTTTTCCAACAGCGCAAGGGAAATGGCGCAATACACGATCCCGCCCGCATAATTGTTCGTCCCATCGATCGGATCGAGCACCCAGCAAAAACGTGAGGTCACCGGCACCGGGGCTTCAGTTGGGGTCAGTTCCTCGCTGAAGAATTGATCGCCGGGAAACTGCGCGGTGATCGCATCCTGAATATGCTGGGAGATGGCGATGTCGACGGGGGTGACCTTCGTGCCATCGTGTTTTATCACCGGTTTGGCTTTGCCGAATTCACGATGCATCAGCGCTGTCTCAGCCAGGACGGCCTGCTTGGCGGCGGTGATGCGTAGCTCAATTTCAGAATGGGTAACCACAAATTACACTGATGATCACGGATACGAAAAGAGAAAGCCCTATCTGCGAACACGCGGTAGCGCCCACGGAACGAGCCTTCCGGATGACCACCACGCCGGACCGGCTGGCCGGTTTTTACTAGCGACAGCCCACGGTAATTTCTTATGCATAAAAACGTCTCATCCCCATGCACCGTTTTCTGTATTTCCTGATTGCCGTCCTGATTTTCCTCCCCTGCACCGAGGCCGCGACGGAATACACCGCCCAACCGGGGTCATACGCAATCGGCACCCTCGAACAATCCTGGCACGATGACGCCCGCAACCGGGATGTCCCGGTAAAGATTTATTATCCGAAGACGGGTGCAGGGAGTGAGTCTGCCATTTTTCCGATCATTATTTTTTCTCACGGCCTCGGGGGCTCGCGCGAAGGTTACGGATATCTCGGGGAGCACTGGGCGAGTTGTGGCTACATCAGTGTTCATCTGCAGCATCACGGGAGTGACAAGGACGTGATGCACGGCCTGCGCCCGTTGAAAGCACTGCGCGAAGCGGCCGCCGTTCCCGCCAACGCAATCAGCCGTCCGCGAGATGTCACCTTTGCCATCGACCGTCTGACCATGCTTAATGCGGACCCCGCGTTTCCTTTGCACGGCCAACTTGATCTCCTACGGGTGGGCGTGGCCGGACACTCTTTCGGCGCGTTTACCACGATGGCCGTGGCCGGCACACACCTTCCCATACTCGGGGAGGAAAACCGTTATCTTGATCCCCGTATCAAAGCCGCCATCGCCATGAGCACGCCAACAACGCAGGACACCGATGCCGCCTTTGATGAAGTGAAGATTCCGGTGTTCCATATGACGGGCACCAAGGACGAAAGTCCGGGCCGACGTCGTTCCAGCGAGACCGACCCCGTGATTGGCGACACTCAGGCCAGCGAACGCCTGCGCCCCTATTTGCATACCCAGCACGCTCCGGCCTACCTGCTCGTATTCGAAGGCGGGGACCACATGGTGTTCTCCGGCCGCCTCACCGGTTCGCGTCCCACCGACCGGCAATTTCAAGCTCTGATTTTGTCCGGCTCCACTGCATTTTGGGATGCGTGGTTGAAAGACGACCCCGACGCCCTCCGCTGGCTTGAGACCGGAGGATTTTCGTCGGCGCTCGGTCCTCTCGGGACCTTCGATCAGAAGCACCCAAAACAAGGTTAGTCCCGCGAAGGCTTGGTCACGATTCACCCAGCAGCCGGTGCTTTTCCCGTTGCACCGGCGTCATGCTCCCCCTCGACTCCCAGCGTGGTCGCTGAAGCTGATTATCGTATCAAATTACCCGTGTTTGAAGGTCCGCTGGACCTCCTGCTCTTCCTGCTGAGGAAGAACGAACTGGATATCTACGATATTCCCATCTCCCAAGTCACAAAACAGTATTTGGAAGTTCTCTACGCCATGAAGGAGCTGTCGCTCGACGTGGCAGGCGAATTTTTCGTCATGGCGGCGACGCTCATGGAAATCAAAAGCCGGATGCTTCTCCCCAAGCACCAACAGGCCATCGATCCCAATGCCGACGAGGATGACCTGGATCCACGCTGGGAACTCGTCCACCAGCTGCTCCAGTACAAAAAATTCAAGGAAGCCGCTGGCGTTCTTGGGCAGATGTCTCTCGACGCGCAAAATCGGTTGACCCGCCCCGATTCCGCCTTTGCCCCGGCGTCGGAGCGACCGCTGCAGCATGTCGACCGCATCGATCTTTGGAATTCCTTCAATCTGGTCCTGCGCCGTCTGGCAGAAAAGCTGGTCGTGGGCGAAATTCACGCCGAGCAGGTAACGGTCGCAGATCAGATGGAATATGTCTTGGAGCAGATCAAGACGCGGAAAACCTTTGTCTTCTCGGAACTTTTCCCGGGCAAAATCAGTTTGCGCCGGCTGGTGGCCACCTTTCTGGCTGTGCTGGAATTGACCCGCCTCGCGAAGTTGCGGCTCGAGCAAAACGAGGCGTTCACCGATATTCTTTGCATCGCGGTGGAGCAAAACACACTTGAAACAGCGGCCGTGACGAACACGGTAATCGTCTAAGATGAAGAAAGTAAACCGCCGCCGCAAACCTAAGCCCGCTCACCTGCTGGGTCTCGGCCTCGACAACGAGGATGGCCACAAGCGTTTGACGACCGCGGAGGAGTTCACCATCGTCGGCGGTTCCGATGAAACGCATGGCCGCATGACTGAGACGGTCATCAAGACCTTCGAGGAACTGAAAACCCGCGGAAAAAAACTCGCCGCCGTCGAGGCGCACGAACTCGCTGAAATCATCCACAAGGCCACGCCCCGCTGAGCGCCGCTTGCGTTTTTTTAACCGATCCATTCTCTTTTACCCATGTCTGAAAAAATCTCCCATCTCGATAACGACTCCTTCAAGACGGCTGTCGCCGGCCCGCTTCCCCTGCTCGTGGATTTCTGGGCGCCGTGGTGCGGACCGTGCAAAGCCATCGCCCCAATCCTCGATGAGCTCGCCACCGAATTGGACGGCAAGCTGAAGATCGCCAAGGTTAATGTCGACGACAACGGTGATCTCGCCGCTCAGTATGGCGTCCGCGCCATTCCGACCATGCTGCTCTTCAAGGGCGGCCAGCTGGCCGAACAGTTCGTCGGCATGATGGACAAGGCCTCGCTCAAGGCGAAACTCGCCGGCAAAATCTGAGCGCCGTCGGCAGGCCGTCAGCTTTCGCCGGAGCCTATGCGCTTCGGCTTTTTTTGCGTCGGTCATCTGAGATCAGGCGCAGACTCCTCTCCGCGCCGGCGCACACAAACTGACAGTTCGGCGGGCACCGGGTGCCCGCCCCAACTGCGCTCCTTCAACGCGCAAAAACAATTCCCACGCTGAGCATTATCCCGAATGCCGCCAGGAATTTAGCCGTGGCGCCGAGAATCGCAATCTGTTCCGCCGGCTCGCTGGAACGGTTCAGTCTATTCGTCAACCTCACCGCCCACGGGGCGAGCAGCACCGGCAACAGCACCGGCCACCGATAACCATAAAGAAACAGCGCCAGCGGACAGAGCAGGGCGAACAAGGCCGAGAGCGCGTATTGCCAGATGGCGAATTTCCGGCCAAAGCGCACCACCAGCGTTTGTTTGCCGGCCGCAGCATCCGTAACCGCATCGCGATAATTATTCGGCACCAGAATATTGGCGGCGAGCAATCCGACCGCGGCCGCGCATGAAGTCACATCGGGCGTGATAAACCCCACTTGGACAAAAAATGTCGCGTCCACCGCCACCAATCCAAAAAAGATAAACACAAACAGGTCGCCCAGTCCGAGGTAGCCGAGCGGAAACGGGCCCCCGGTATACGCTAGGGCGCAGACAATGCTCACGATGCCAACCGGGAGCAGCACCCATCCGCCCTCGCGAACCAGGAACAGGCCGACGACAAAAGCGGCGCTCAGTACCAGCGAAGTGGCCCGCAACATGGTCTTGGGCGACACCAGTCCCGCCGCGACCGCCCGGCGGGGGCCCACGCGCGCCGCCGTATCCACCCCTTTGACAAAATCAAAGTAATCGTTGGCGAAATTCGTGCCGATCTGCACCTGCAGGGCAAAAATCAAGCAAATGGCCGCCTTGCCAAAATTCTCCTGCCCGTGCGCGAAAGCCAGAGCCGTGGCGACCATCACGGGAATGATCGCTGCCGGTAGTGTGCGCAGACGCGCCGCCTCAATCCAGATATGCCAGCTTGATTGACTTGAGCGATGCTTCGACAAGAGGGCAGCAGTGCTAGCGCTTCATCCATCCATGTCAAAAGACATTCGGCTCATCGCACCGCCAGCTCCTGTTCGAGAAATTGGATGCGCTCGATCACGATATCACGCCGAGCCAACTCATCGTCCGCCGGCAAGGTGGCGAGGATCTTCTGCAACCAGGCTAGTGCTTCCACCGGGCGCCTGAGTTCACGCAGCAGTTCGCCATGGATACGCGCCGCATAGTAGGGCGCTCCCGGTTGCTCCGCGGCCAGCCGGTAATAACGCGCAGCCTCCTCCAGATCACCGCGCCGGCGAAGATGAATATTGGCCATCTCGATGTAGAGCGCAGGTTCCGGACCGTGCCAGCGCAATCCTTGCTCAAGAAAATGCAGCGCCAGCTGCGCCTGTTCCTCATTGGCAACCGGCCGGAATGCCCGCGGAACCGGTCCGGCCATGCGCCACTCCGGTATGTCATTCGCGAGAATCCGCGCGCCATTCAGCCAGAAATAAAGCGGCCGCTCATCCGCCGCGACTGTCAGCTTGATCAACTCCGTGGTCGTCGCGAGGTCCCGCCGTTCCCAAGCCAGATTGGCTTGCAACCAACTGCCGCTCGCGACCAGCGAGCGCATCCCGCCGAGCAAAGCGAATATAGCGCCGTGGCCCGCCGCCGCTGCCAGCCGTTCACCTCGAAACCGTTCCTTCCGGCTCAAAGCGCCCGCTGTGCGCTCCACGGGCTCCAGCAAACAACTCGCAGCGATCAAAACCGCCACCGTGAGGCTCACCGCGGATTTAGAATTCACGGAGCTTGAACACATACGATGCGAGGACACCAAAAACTGTCATGTACGCCGCCCAATAAACGATCAATCCGAGCAAAACAAGGGCGGCTGGTGGCTGGGCTGCTGACAGCACCGCTCCCGCATCGAACAGCGCAAGATTCGGCCACAACCGCAGCCACGTCAGGTGACCGCCGCCACTGACAAATGGCCGCACCTGCGCGGTCAACGCCAGGATCAAACCCGCACAACTGGCAAACAAAGCCGAACCCGAGTAACTGCAAACCAGCAAAGTCATCGCCGCCACGAGAGTCAGCTTGAACCACTGTACCGCACAGGCACAGCTCAATACCGGGAGCATCGCCGCGCCGGCGTTTCCTCCCCGCCAAAAAAGCAGTACGGCAATCAGTGCGCCCAGCGCAGCGGTAAACAGGGCGAGCAAGGCGCCGATCCCCGCGAGTTTTCCCCAGATGTACTCCCGCCGGCGCACCGGACGCGTCAGGACACAGTAGGCGGCTCGACCTTGAATCTCATTGAAAAACAACTGGGCCGTCGCCAGCGCGGCGAGCAACATGCCCAAGCCACCCAGCGCCCCCAGCCCGAAGTCCGCGATGAATTTCAGCTCGGCGCTGCCAAAATTAAATTCGCGCAGCTCCAACACACCGAGCACCAACCCGGCTCCCACCACCACCAGCAGGGAAGTCAGTCTCAAACGCAGTGCCTCCCCGAGCGTGTGCCGGGCAATCAACCGGATCCGGCGAAGCGACGCTGTGGCGCCGCGGTGTACAGCGTCAGGCATGCTCCCCCAATTTGTCCAAATAGAGTTTCTCCAGGCGCGAGGGTTGCGGCGCGGCGGCCTGCACCGTGCCAAGCAATTCGGTGGGCGTGCCCTCGGCGAGGACCCGCCCGCCTCCGAGAATGGCGATGCGATCGCACAGCTGCTCGGTTTGCGCCAGCAAATGGGAGCTGAAAACCACCGCTTTGCCCCGGGTCGCGAGATCGCGAATCAACCGGTTCAACGCCAGCCGGCCCGCCGGGTCGAGTCCGCTGGCGGGTTCGTCCAGCAACACCAGCGGTGGATCATGCAGGATCGCCTGCGCCAGACCCAGTCGTTGCAACATCCCTTTGGAGTAGGTGCCCAGTCTTTGGTCAGAGGCTGCCGTCAGACCGCTCCAGTGAAGAATTTCGCTCACGCGTTCTGTCGCCGCCTCAGCCGCGAGGGAACTCAGCCCCGCGCAGTAGTGCAAAAATTCCCGGCCGGTCAGATGCAGAGGAAATTGGGGCAGTTCCGGCAAATATCCAATCAACGCACGCGCCGCGTCACTGCCGGCCGCATGCCCGAAAACCAAACACTGCCCGCGCGTCGGCGCCAGTAAACCGCCCAGCGCCTTGAGTGTGGTACTTTTGCCCGACCCATTGGGGCCAAGCAATCCGAGCACTTCTCCCGGAGCGAGCCTGAGATTGAGTGAATCCACTGCGCGGAAACGTGCGCCGGTCCATCCCGTGCGGTAGCTTTTGCCAAAATCAATGAGTTCGACGGCCCAAGAAGCATCCATCACCGGAGTCATTTGATGGAAAAACCGCGAAATTGCGGCGCGCGCTTAGCCTCGGTCTGCTCCACTTTCCGAACATATCCTGTCATACGCTCGTGCACCGCGGCGATAAAAGCACGCACCTCTACGGGAGAGCCTTCCGCCTCCATGTGTACGCGGCCGTCGGGCAGGTTTTCCACAAAGCCCGACACGTCATACTCCTTCGCCACTTGAGAGGTCTGATAGCGAAAGCCGACGCCTTGGACGCGTCCAATAAAAAAGGCCGTAACATGATGCACTTCAGGCATGGAAATAAAAAAGCGGCCCGCTGGCTTCACGCAATACGAACCTGCGGCGGATACGAGCAGAATTTTATTTGCCAGAGGCTCCCGGTTGAGCACTGTTTCCTGTGACGCCACCTAGGTGTCCTCACTCCATGACCAATTCTGATTCCGACGGGTTGTTCGACAACGATTGGGAAGACCGCGGTGAACTTTCTTGGACCGAGAAAGACTGGCAGAAGTATCTCGCTGAGCAAGAGGCCGCTGTTCGCGATTACGTCAAGCACTACGACCAACTGGGCGAGGCCAGTGATCGGATTGACGAAGTCGCACGCCGCATGGGCTGGGAAATGACCGACAACTCCCTCGGCAACGATGCCTTGGAAACTGACGATGATGAGGATGACGACGATGACTCCTTCGATGGCGATTGGGATCCCTACACGCTGCATCGCAATCCCGTCTATATTGCCACGCGATCACTTTATCTGAGTTTGATCGCCCACTGGGAGCGTGTTGCCGCGCAGCCCAACCGCATCCCCTCCGCCCTTGGCATCACCTTGCAAGCGTCGCTCTACCGCGGAAACGAACAGGTGATGCAAGCAGTGCAGGCCCTCGAAATGGGTGACTACACGCTCGCCGTGTGCCTCTTTAAACTGGCGCTGCGCGAATTGAATCAAACCCTGGCCCGACTGAGCCAGCCCGACGTCGCGGCCACGCCCCTGGCTATGCGCTACCGCGAATACGCCCTGCCCCGTCTCTTCGATCTCCGGGAAATCTGGCTGCGCGTGATGAACGAATGCCGCCAGAGCCAGGGGGACGAGACTTCACCCGAATAACAATTCTCGGGGCAGGAGCCCGGGGCATTAGCTAAACCCCTCGCGGGAGAGCCCGCGGCCCAGAGCTTCTCCTCCTTGAGCCACGGGGACCTCGCCGTGGTCTTTTCTGATCGCGCAGGATATTTTCCAAGCGCCGGCTAACTACGCCGGCGCTTTTTGTTGGCCGGATAGGCCGCGGAGGCCCGTCCGGTCTGCTTGAAGTCACCCGACTTGAGTGAGTTGATCTGATCGCGCAGCAACGCCGCGCGCTCAAATTCCAATTTGTTGGCGGCTTCCTGCATGTCTTCCTCCAGCTCCGCAATCACGGCCGCGACGTCGCCGGCCGACTCCGCCACCGCCAGCTCGTCTTCCCGCTTGGTGCCATCATAAACATGCAGGCTGGCCTGCACGCCGCGCTTCACGCTCCGCGGCGTGATGTTGTGCGCGACATTATATGCCATCTGTTTTTCCCGACGGTTCGTCACCGCTTCCATCGTGCGCCGGATGGACTCGGTGATGACATCGGCGTAGAAGATGACGCGACCCTTTTCGTGTCGGGCCGCGCGTCCGGAGGTTTGCAGCAGGCTGGTCGTGCTGCGCAGAAAGCCTTCCTTGTCCGCATCAAGAATCGCCACCAATGCGACCTCCGGCAGATCGAGCCCCTCGCGCAGCAAATTGATGCCGATCAAT
>JANYDX010000020.1 GCA_025363395.1 Verrucomicrobiota bacterium | reverse complement strand
AGTGCTTCTCGCCGCGAATTTTTGCGCGCGGCTGCGGCCGCCGGTGTGTGGGTTGGGTTGTCGCGGTTTGCTCCCGCTTATGCCCAGACGCCGCACGCGGGCCACTCCGGTCAGCCGATGCCGGCCGCCTCGCTTGGTTCTACCACGACGACAGCGTCCACCATCGACCTCGTGATCGACAAAATGGATTTCCGTATTGGCGATTCCGTTGGCGAAGCCGTCACGGTCAACGGTTCGCTCCCGGCACCGTTGCTGCGCTTCAAGCAGGGCCAGGACGTCGAGCTGCGGGTCACGAACCATTTGAAAGAGCGCGCCTCAATCCACTGGCACGGCATTCTTCTACCGAACGAAATGGATGGAGTCCCGGGAGTAACCTTCAAGGGCATCGATCCGGGCGAGACGTTTGTGTATCGTTTTCCCATCAAGCAATACGGCACCTATTGGTATCACAGCCATTCAGGAGGGCAGGAACAGCTCGGGCTCTACGGCCCGCTCGTCATCGATCCCGCAGATTCCGAACCTTTCAATTACGCGCGCGAGCATGTCGTGATTTTGTCGGATTGGACTTTCTCCGATCCAATGCGGCTGCTCGCAAAGCTGAAAAAGCAGAGCAATTTCAGCAATCTGCAGCAGCGCACGCTCGGCGATTTCTTCGACGACGTGTCCGCGAAAGGTTTGAAGCGCACGTGGGCCGACCGCAAGGAATGGGGTAAGATGCGGATGGACCCGAGCGACATCGCGGATCTTACCGGGACCTATTTCAGGTATCTGCTCAATGGTCGTCCGGAGGCCGCGCCGTGGACGGGAATATTTAAACTCGGCGAACGCGTGCGGTTGCGCATCATCAATTCCGCGGCGACGACACATTTCGATGTGCGCATTCCCGGTCTAAAAATGACGGTGGTTCAGGCCGACGGGCAGCACGTGAAGCCGGTTGAGGTCGAAGAATTTCGGATGGGCGCGGCTGAAACCTACGACGTGATTGTCGAGCCCTCGGAGGATCGCGCTTACGCGCTGTTTGCCGAGACGACCGACCGCAGCGGCTATGCTCTCGGCACGCTCGCGCCGCGTGAGGGCATGATGCCGCAAATCCCCGAACGCCGCACGCGCCCACTGCGCACGATGGCCAACATGGGCATGGCCGACATGTCGATAGGCGAATCTGCCATGGGGAAAATGGACATGGGCAAAGCAGCCGCGAAGCCGATGGACATGAGTGGCATGAGTCCCGCCGAACAAGCGGCGATGATGGGCACCAAACCGGAATCCTCCTCGGCGGGTGATATGGCGGGAATGGCTGGCATGAGCAGCGCTAGCTCGTCTCCCTCTCCGAAACCGGCGAGCGGTCACGAGGGCATGCCCGGAATGGCGGAAACGGGTGGAATGGCGGGAATGCCCGGGATGAAAGACAAGGCGCCCATGCCTGGCGGAGGCGGCATGGGTGAAATGAAAAACCCATTTGGTCCGGGCAACAGCATGGTGGCGATGTCACCGATGAGTCGCGCGAACGAACCTGGCACTGGACTCGGCCAAGACGGCCGGCGCGTTCTGGTTTACCGCGATCTCGTAGCGCTCGATGCGCGTCCCGTGCCTGCGCCTGAGCGTGAGATCGTGATGAACGTAACGGGCAACATGGAGCGTTTCATCTGGGGTTTCGAGGGTAAGAAATTTTCCGAATCCGAACCGATCTCGCTCCGGTTCGGCGAGCGTGTGCGGATCACATTCATCAATCATACGATGATGGAGCATCCGCTGCACTTGCACGGTATGTTCATGGAATTGGAAAACGGGGCTGAGGGGCTCGCGCCTTTGAAGCATACCGTCACCGTGAAGCCTGGCGAAAAAGTTTCCGTGCTGGTCACCGCCGATGCGCGGGGGGACTGGGCGTTTCACTGCCATCTTTTCTATCACATGGAGGCGGGAATGTTCCGCGTGTTCAACGTCGCCTGAGGAAGAACCAAAATGAACACGAAAACGTTCTTCTCTCTCTCCATCGCATTCGCTTTCCTTCTCGGAACCTCAGCCATCGCGTTCGCGGCGGATTCCATGTCGATGCCGTCCGCGCAAACACACGGCCTCGGCAAATCGCTCCCGCCCCGCTGGGAACCCGCGGTGCATGACGCGCCGGTAAACTCCTTCACTTCATTTCAGAAAGCCGAGTTTCGCACCGGCGATCAACCCGATGCGGTCGTGATCGACGCGGAAGGCTGGATCGGCGGAGATTTCCAGAGGTTTTGGTGGAAGGCGGACGGCGAACAGGAGACCAAGGGCGCGAAGGTGGGCGAAATTGAACTCCAAGGACTATACAGCCGCCTCATCAGCCCATTTTGGGATTTCCAGACCGGCGTGCGCGTGGACCGTCATTACCGCGGACCCGGGCAGCGGACCACGGGTTACTTTGTCATCGGTGTCGAAGGGCTCGCGCCCTACTGGTTCGAGGTGGAGCCCGCGCTCTTCGTGAGCGAGAAGGGCAAGATCTCGGCGCGCGTTACGGCGAGCTACGATCAACTCATCACGCAGCGTTGGGTTATTCAGCCGCGCGTCGATCTCAACGCGGCGTTGCAGGACGACACGAAGCGGAGCATCGCTGCGGGACTCAACGATGTCGAATTCGGAGTGCGACTCCGCTACGACATCAAACGGCAATTTTCTCCCTACGTTGGTGTGACGTGGCGTCGCGTCCTCGGTGGCACCGCCGGCCTGGTGCGGCGCTCAGCAGAGGACATTTCCACGACGTCGTTTGTGCTCGGGTTGCGGGCTTGGTTCTAACTCCAACCGATCCAACCCCGAAATGAACACGTGTTCCGCCGAGCGGATTCGAGTTCAGTCGCCAAATTTCAAATCCGCTGCAACCGATGAACCCGTCTCCGACGAAAACGCGCAGGGCTGCAGCCGCGCTGATGTTTCTTTACGGCGTCATAGTGCTATCGCCGCTCATCCTGCTGGCGATCCTTCGGCCGCTGACGGACCACAGCTTCGTTTATACCATCGGCAAGAATCTCGCGCTGCTCGGTTTCGCGATGTTCGCGATGCAGTTCGTCGTCTCCGCCCGCTTCAAGTGGATCGAGCGGCCGTTCGGGCTCAATCTCCTGTTCAGCTTCCACAAGACGATGGCCATCGTCGCCTCGCTGCTGGTGCTTTCCCACCCGCTGTTTCTTCTCCTTGGTGGCGGTGAACTCTCACTGGTGTTGGGACCGGACGTCATCTGGCACATCTGGCTCGGGCGGATCGCCATGGTGGGACTCCTGTTTCACGTGTTGCTCGCGAGCTTTCGGCTGATCATCCGACTCAACTACGAAACGTGGCGCTTCATTCACAACGTGGTCGCGTTGGTTTTTCTGCCACTCGCTTTTCTTCATAGCTGGAAAGCGGGCGGCGATCTTGAACTGCCGGCGATGCGGGTTTTGTGGGTGACTCTGTTCGCGACAGCGACGGCGGCATATTTTTGGCACCGCGTGGCTCGTCCCATGACGTTGCGACGCGCGCCTTATACCGTGACCGATGTCCGCAAAGAGGCCGATGGGGTATGGACAGTCGCGCTCGCTCCGACAGCGGGTGTGGTGCGCTTCGATTTTCTGCCGGGCCAGTTTCATTTCCTGACGTTTCGCCGCGCCGCGCATCTACCCGTTGAGGAACATCACTGGACGATCTCGTCGAGTCCGACCGAAGCGGGCGTGCTCCGCTCTACAATCAAGGAATCGGGTGATTTCACTGCGACCATCGGTGAGACGAAGCCAGGAGACACGGCAGTCGTTTACGGGCCGTTCGGCCGATTTTCCTACGTGCTTCACTCGGAAGAGAAAGATTTGGTCTTCATCGCGGGCGGCATCGGCATCACGCCGCTCATGGGAATGCTCCGTCATATGCGAGACACGCGAGCGGAGCGCACCGTGACACTTTTCTACGGTAATACGAGTGAGCAGGACATCGCGTTTCACAATGAACTCGCCGAGATGGAACGCGCCGGCGTCGCTTCGCTCAAGGTCGTGCACATCTTGAGCAAGGCGGCGGATAGCTGGCGTGGAGAACGCGGCCGGCTCGACAAAGACATCGTGGCCAAATTTTGCGGCCCGCTTTGCGCCGACCGCGCATTCTATATCTGCGCGCCGCCGGATGTCATGGATCACACGATCCCGATCCTGCGACGCGGCGGGGTGCCGCCCGGGCGAATCCACTTCGAGCGCTTCAGCCTTTAACCGTCCTTTCCCATGCAACCGATGCTCAATCTAAAATCGTTTCTGGCCGCGCTGCTGATTCTCGCGCTGCCTGGAGCACTACTGGTCGCGTATTTTCGGAACTACTCACCTGATGCCGACAGCATGGGCCAGGGCCACGATATGGGCGGGAAGTCCACCGGGATGGGTAAGGATCACCACATGGGCGCGGGCTCTGGCGGGATGAAGGGCGACATGCCGATGAAATCGCCCGTCGACATGTCGTCGGGTGGCAAACACGATATGTCCGTGAGCGACGAAAAAATGAAGGGTCAGCCCGCAATGGCCGCACAGTCGAAGAGGGAGGAATCCGGTCCGCCCGCGCTGCTGCATATTGGTGCCAAAGGATTTTTCCTCGACCGTCCGCAAACGTTTACGCCACGCGCCGACCAGGCGAAAATCCTCAGCGACATCAAGGAGCGCACGACGATGGAAACAATGGCCGCAGACAAAAAAATCCAAGAGACGGAACAGCAGCTTTGGAAACTTACCGCGAGCGATCATCCCGATCTTGCAGAAATCGAATCCAAAACGCGCGAAGTCGAAAAGCTTCGGGCCGATCAGAGGGTTGCCTTCATTCGATCAGTCGCTGAGGCAGCCAACCTGCTCACTGCGGAACAGAAAGAAACGCTCCTCCGTTGAGGGATACAGTCCAGTCATGACGTTTAAGGTTTTGCTCCCATGTCGCCACCCTCCAGCACTCCTATTTTCTCGGCTCTCTCGGAGTCCGCGATGTATCGCGACTATCAGGATGCATTCGAAAAATCCACGGGGCTATCGCTGGATCTCCATCAACCGGGCGAGGACCACGGATGCGGTGCGCAAGCCCAACGCCCCGGCGGCACTATCAGTCCATTTTGTGCGTTGATGGCGCGTTCGAATCGCTCCTGCGAGGGCTGCGTCGCCCTGCAAAACGACCTCGAATCAAAAGCCCAGCTTCAGCCGAAAACCTTGAAATGTTTCGCCGGCCTGTGCGAAACAGCCGTGCCAGTGCGGGTGGGGGAAAAGCTCATCGCATTTCTGCAGACCGGCCGGATTTTGGTCGAGACGCCCAACCAGCGTCAGTTTGGGAAAATTACGCGTGAGCTCTTGCGGCTCGGCACTCACGTCGATTTGAAACTAGCCGAGGAAGCCTACTTCGCGTCGCGTGTCATCACCCCGGTGCAATATCAGGCGATGGTTAAACTCCTCTCGATCTTCGCCACCCATCTCGCGGCCTGCGGCGACCAGCTCGCTTTGGAGCGATCCGCCGGGAAAAATGTGGCCGTGGCGCGCGGCCGGAAAATCATCGACGCGGGATTTCGCGAGGAATTGTCGATCGGAGAAGTTGCCCGGCAGGTGAATGTGAGCGCGGGCTATTTCAGCCTGCTCTTCAAGAAAGCGACCGGGATTAACTTCGTCGAATACGTGGCGCGGCTTCGCGTCGAGAAGGCCAAAAATCTTCTGCACAATCCCAAGTTTCGCATCAGCGAAATCGCCTTTGAGGTGGGCTTTCAATCCCTGTCGCAGTTCAACCGAAATTTTCAGCGTTTCGCCCGCATTTCTCCCCGGGCTTATCGCGCCTCGCACGCGGGGGCTGCCATGAGCGCACCCTGAGAATATGCGGAGTCTTTCCGCTGAGGTGCGGAGTAACTGAGTGGCCTGATCTGCGAGAATGGGGGCGATAAATGGCCTCCGCAAAAAAAGCACCCCGTCCAGTCCCATCGTCGCCGCGAGTCGCCGGCGCGCGTAAAGGCGGCATCCGCATTTCGATCACCAATCAGCGTGGCCAGCGCTATAGCTATCGGGCGCAAGCGGTGAGCCTGAGCATGAAGAACGGCAAGTTGCAGGTCGTGGAGAATGACGGGCGCTGTTTCCTCTGGTTCGATCATTGCGACGTCGAAATCCGCGACGCGCGTAGTAATTTGCTCTTCCACCTGAAAGCGGGAGCCGCTTCCAGCCTGCCCGACGCCGAACTCGTGATTCTCGCTGATTTCGCGGTGACCGGCGCAAAAACAAAGACGCGGCGAAAACCCCTTTCATTGCCGCCCAACGCCACGCCGCTGGCGAGCTGAACGCACTTTCCCTTCAGCAACGAATACCCATTAATCATGAAAACAAAAACCAACAAGGTTATCGGACTGGGCGCGCTCCTGGCTCTCGCTCTTGCCATCATTGTTCCCGTCGCTTCTGCCGGTCCTGGACCGGAATATTGGCGTAATTCCGGGCAGGTAAAGACGGAGAAGGATGCGAAAGAAATCAAACCAGATTCGACGGTGATGCTGGTCTGCGGAGCCTGCAGATCCGTAAAGCTCACCGAATTCAAATCAGCGCTGCCCAACGGTCGGCCGCCCATGAGCTGGATGGAAGTCGGCTCGAAACATGAGTGCGAGCATTGCGGTGGCACGATCACCCTAGTGAACGGAAAAACCAAAGACGAGATGC
>JANYDX010000016.1 GCA_025363395.1 Verrucomicrobiota bacterium | reverse complement strand
ACTGGGAAAAAGTCCGGCGGCTGGCGAAACCGCTGCTCGCGAGCTGTCTCACCACGGTCGCGGGGTTCGCGCTGCTGCTCTTTTCCGAACTGCCGTTCATCCGGCAGCTCGGCGTCTTCGTGGGCGCGGGCCTGGTCTCCGCGCTGGGCGCAGCCGTCATTTATTTTTCGACGGTCAAAGATCCTTTCCTCGAGGCCCGGGCATTTCGGGGCGGACAAAAATTGCCGCCCGGGCTGCGCCGGGGCTTGCGCCGTCTCTTGACGGTGATCTGGATCGCAGCACTGCCCGGGCTTTTTCTTTTAACCTGGAAGGATGACATTCGCGAACTGGATATTCCGTCACCGGAGTTAAAACGCGAGGACGCACGGATCAGCGCCTTGTTTGGCGAGCAGACTGAACGCACGGTTTATCTAACCTATGGCGCCAGCCTCGCGGAGGCCCGCGCGTCACTTGAGAAGCTCGACACCTGGTTGCAGGCCGCCAGCGGCGGACGCACCCGGACCATCGGACTCGGCGTGGTCGTGCCCACCGCCAGCCAGCAGGCCGGGAGCATTCAATTCGTCCGCATGCATCCCGAATTTCCCGGCCAGTTGCGGACCGCATTAATGACCGCTGGTTTCGACGAAAAGGAATTCGCACCTTTCTTCTCCGCTTACGATCAGCACGCGGCCTCCGCAAAGGACAGCGACCTGGAAACTGCACTCGGCGCGTTGCAGGCAAAGCTGGTTGGTCCGGTCGGATTGCTCCTGCACACAGGGAAACCGTTGAGCTGGTTCGTCACGATCGCCCGGGACGCACCGGCTCTGAGCCCACCTGCGGAAATACACACCGTCAGCGCCAGCCAACTGCAGTCGCTCAACCGAATATTCAGCCGCTACCGCCAGTCGGCTTTGTGGCTCAGTCTGACCGGACTGGCCATCGTTGGCGCGGGTGTACTCGTCTCCTATGGCTGGCGCGATGGCGTGAGGATTTTCGCCATTCCCTGCGGCGCTTGTCTGGGCTTGTTTGGACTGTTCGGCTGGTTCGGACATCCGCTCAATCTGTTTCATTTACTCGGGGCGTTTCTTGGTGTCTGCCTGACGCACAATTACTCCATTTTCTCCGCGACTTCGGCATACCGGCACGAAGCACCGCCGGTCTCGGTGCGGATGTCAGCGCTGACGGCGGCGGCGTCATTCGGGGTCTTGGCGCTGAGTGGCATACCCGTGGTGCGCGCGCTAGGTTCCACCGTTGCGCTGATGGTGGTCGCCGCGCTTCTGGTGATCGAATTTGAACACCTCGCGGTGCTGGGAAAAAAAACATGAGCCACGCTTTGCTTTCGAGTTGGCAGAAAATTCTGCGCCAGCGCGGCCAGGACCGGGCCGTGATTGAAGCGGCGAGCGGACAATGGGTGAACTTCTGCGAACTGGATGCGCGTGCCACCGCCTGGCTTGCCGCTCACGTCGCCGACCCGGCGGCACTGCGGGGCCGCGCGGTCGTTTTCGCCGTGCCCAATGGCATCGTCTGGCTGGAAATATTTGTGGCCCTGCTCAAGGCCGGTGCGGTGGCGGTGCCCCTTGATGCGGGCGAACCGCCCGCCGCGCAGCGCCGGATGGCGGAGTTGTTGCGCGCGGGATTTTGGGATGGAGGGAAAATCGCCGGATTGGCCGGAGCCAGACGACAGCGTGATCCGGCGATCTGCCTCATCAAGTTGACCTCAGGCACGACGGGCCGGCCGCGGCCGCTGCTCTTCACCGCCGGGCAAATGCTCGCCGACGCCCACCAGGTGACCGCGACCATGGGCATCAAGCCGCGCGATTTGAATTACGCGCTGATCCCGCTCGGGCATTCCTATGGTCTCGGCAATCTCACGGTTCCGCTCCTCGCGCTCGGAGTGCCGCTGGTCTGCGGCGCATCGCCGCTCCCCCATGCAATCGCCGCGGATTTTGCGCTATGGCGGCCGACCGTATTTCCCGGTGTGCCGGCAATGTGGCGCGCGCTGGCGGCATCGGATCTGGCGTTGGCCAGTCTGCGACTCGGACTTTCGGCCGGCGCACCGCTCCCGCCGGAAGTCGCGCGGGATTTCGCCGCGCGCTTCGGCCGGCGGCTGCACAATTTCTACGGCTCGAGTGAAACCGGCGGCATCGCTTACGATCCGAACGGCCAGGCGACACTTGCTGGAGGCGTGGGCCAGCCCTTGCGGGGAATTAAGCTCAAGCGGCTGGCCTCTTCCCAATTGGAGGTCAGTAGCGCTGCTGTGTTTACTCACGGCAACCGCCGGAGCCGGGGTAAGCACGGTGCATGCATCGTAGCGGACATCATCGCTGTAGATGAACGCGGTGCGTTGACTATTCTCGGTCGGCGCGGTCAGACAGTTAAAATCGCGGGACGTCGCGTCAATCTGGCCGAGGTCGCGGGGCGCTTGCGGCAGATCAGCGGGGTGCGCGAGGTTTGGGTGGGAGTCAGGGCCGAAAGTGATCCGATGCTCGGAGCCGTGGTGGCGACGGAGAGGACGGTGGCTGAATTGCGGGCGGCGATGCACAGCGACACGGGGGCATGGAAAATCCCGAAAAAATGGTGTGTCGTGTCGGCGCTACCAATGACCGTGCGAGGGAAAACCGACACACGGGCGTTGCAGGCATTGATTGGCTGAGTCGGAATTTCCACTCTGCCCGCAAATTAGGGGCCGAGTGCCGTCACCCCGAAAAGCGTCGCCTCGATTTCAACGAGCAACGGCGTACGGCAGATGTCGGCCTGCAAATACGAAACCCGGTCCTCGCGCTTCAGCAGTTCCTGATCCAGCCGGGCTGCGACCAGCGGCTGGTCGGACGCATGGCGGAGGTAGATCTTGAAATGCCGGGTGGAACTGCCGTGACGATCAAGGTCCTGGCCAAGGGCACACGCGGTCGAAATCTCCCTCAAGTTCTCCAAAGTGCAATCCACTTGGCTGCGCAGTTGCTGCGGCGCCACGGTGGCGTGACCTCGGATAGCGGCGGTACCGGAGATAAACACCGCGGCGCATTCCGGCCCGGGCACAATGGTCGCACGCGCAAAACTGGGAGCACGCGGGCCATATTCCGTGGGATAGTCGTACGCCGGGACCTGCAATGGATTCTCGATGTGACGCGGTACGTCGGTACAGGCGGCGAATACAACCGTCAGCGCACCGGATGAGCAACCGACGGCTGAGGCCGCGGGCAACAATGCCTTGAATCCGCTCCCGTGATGTTGCTCAAAAGCCACGGAGCGACCGCGACAGAAGAGACGGTAATTTTCCAAGCCACCGTCGCCCGGCTCGTTGATGGCGGGGACATAATTCCAAATGCGGGCGAGGTGCCGCCCGCGGCTGGCCTCGAAAATATCCCGATACAACCGATGGGAGGCGGCCTCGATCCCCTCCGTTGGGTTTAAAGTGGCTGCACCAAACAACCAGTCGGCCCGCTGAAAAAGACCGAGCGCCCCGGAGCGCCCCGCGGTTTGGGCACCACGGAAGAGTTCTTCCACGGCATCGCCGGCCAGAACAGGCAGGCCGGCATGGAAAACCCCAGTCTGGTCCGGACCAAAGGCGATTTTAAAAAGCGATGATTCTGCCGTGGCAGGTGACATGAGCGGGATTACCGGACTGCGAGGCGTCGCCGGAAGATCCTGACGAGAGGGGTTGGGCTTCGATTCAACGTGATAGAATTTACCCGTGCCGGAGAAAGGCGCAAGCCATTCATTCCAGCGAGCGCGAGTGACCGGTGCCGGATAAATTGACATCCCGCTTGAAACTGCGAGCAAAGTTGAAGCCATCCTTCTCCTTTCATGCACCTCCTCATCAAAGCTGCCCTGCTCGGCTCGTTGCTCACTGCGGTAATTTATGCGGCCGACGATACTCCGGGACGCCCGTGGGAATCGAGTGCGCTGAACGTCGAGTCAGGCGTCTTGTGGGAAATCGGAACCGGCACTCCCATTCCCTACCGGCTCGTCCCCACGCAACTCTCCTGGCGCTCCGCCGAAGCATTCGGCCATACTTTCGCCGATGGATCGCGAATTGTCTTCCGACACCGGCTGACCTTGCTCGGCACCTGGATTCAAAACGGCCCCGAATCCCACTACCTTGCGGTGATGGGTTCACCCTCAATTGAATGGTGGGACAAAACCGGAAAATTCTCCCTGTACACCGGTTCTGGCGGCGGGTTTGGTCTGCTCGATTCACAGGGCGTGAAGGGCGGCCAGGGACAGGATTTCACGCTGACGTGGTTTATCCGTGGAGGCGTCGAATATGTCATTTCACCCCGTCACAATTTAAGCGCAGGCATTCTCTATGAACACATGTCGAATGGTGGACAGACCAAACCCAATCCCGGAATCGATGCGCTCGGCTTCACGTTCGGGTACACGTGGAAATATTGAACGGCGCGGGCTTCGGCGGCGGTAGTTGTTTGCAGCGTGGGCTTGAGCAATGCGCCGGCCCCGCGCATACACGAGCGTGTGGCTTTTAATCATCGTCAATCTGGCCGGCAAAGCCGCCGCCCTTTGCGTGGGCCTCACCGCACCTGCTGCGGCCGTGGCGCTGTGGTTGCTGCCGGATGCGCTGCTCGCTTATCACCTGTTTGTCCCACGCGCCCAGGGTTTGGTGAAGGTTCACCGGCGTTTCGCCACCTCGCAGCGGGAAGTCTGGCTGACAATTGACGATGGACCGGATCCGGCGGACACGCCGCGCATTCTTGAAGTGCTGGCGGAGCACGGCGCACGGGCGACATTTTTTGTCATCGGGAAAAATGCCGCCGCCCACCCGGAGCTAATCCAATCGATCCTCGCGGCCGGTCATGAGGTGGCGCATCACACCCACACGCACCCCGCAGGATCATTCTGGTGCGCCTCACCGGCCCGACTGGCAGGCGAACTGGACGGGGGGCTGGCGGTGCTGCGCGCAGCCGGAATCCACCCGACCCGTTTTCGTCCGCCGGTTGGAATTAAAAATCTCTGGCTCGCCACAGCCCTGACATCGCGCGGACTCGTTTACACCGGCTGGAGTGCACGCGGACTTGAACTCCAGGGCGGCGATGCCGATGCGGTGGCCCGTCGCGTCCTGCGCGGAGTGCAGCCCGGCAGCATCCTGCTTTTGCATGAGGGACCGCGCCTGCCCGCGATAATCCGGGTTGAAGGCATCCGCCGGACACTCGAAGAATTGAAGCAACAAGGTTATCGCTGTATCGTGCCTGCGGCCGAGCAGCTGCGGTGATAACACCGGGCTCCATCATCCGAGACCTCCGATCAGACTGAATTCCCCAACCAGCGCAGATGCACAACCGCGATGCCCCAGCCCAGCACGGCTCCGGCAAAAACATCAAGCGCGACATGCTGGCGGACTGCGATCGTGGAATACAAAATCCCCACGCACCACAGCCAGTTCAGCCAGCGGAGCCAGCGACCGGAGTCCAACCGGGTGAGCACGCGGGTCATCCAGATGCCCGTAAACACCGCAAACGCCACATGCAACGAGGGACAGGCGTTGCCCGAGGCATCGACTGATTTAAGAAATGAAAACGAGGGATGCCGGGCCCACTCGATCTCCGGAGGCGGCACCGCCGTCGGCCAGAAAAAAAAGATCCCCAGACCGATGCCACTGAGCATGATTGCCGCGGCCCCATAGGAGACGAGTTCACGGCGGTCCGTTAGCAGGGCCGGCGCCAGAGAAACATAAATCCAAAGAGACAGATAAAGCGGCAACGCTCCCGGCCAAAACCCGATCATCCGGTCAACCGGCGTCAGCGGCATGAGGGTGGGTGGATGAAGCGGGTGCTGGAGAATCCAAATATAAACGAAGAAAAACACCGCCATTCCCAGGGCGGTGACGATCATTTTGGCCGGCCAGAAAATGAGAATGCGATCACGACACTGTCGGAACAAGCCGGGCTGGGATGGGCGCAAATCCATGGGCGAGATGCCAGTAGGCCGGCGGCCACCGCACATCGCAAGCGCACATGCAACGCAGCCCGGGCCAACCCGCAATTTCCTGTCGCGGCTCGGCCTCTGCTCCTCCCTAGCCAGCCGCTGTCAACTTACGAAATCGGGCCAAATATTTTGAAGGACTTCAACCCTTCGTGGTGTTATGCGTATTACCGTCAGCTTCATCATCCGCCATGAACACTCCTCCCGATCCCCTTGATCCCTTGCTGGACCGCTGGTCCAAAATGCCTGAGCCGCCTCAGCGGCTTTCCGTTGAAGTCTGGCAACGCATCGCCACCGCAGAGGGAACACCCCCGCGGGCCGCCGGCTGGTGGATGATGATCGAAGCCTGGTTCGCCCGTCCGCCGTTCGCCGTCATGTTTATCGCCAGCTGTGCCTTGCTTGGCCTCTTCCTCGCCGAACTCCGCGTGAACCACGCCCAGCGCGAACGCAGCGAGCAGCTCGCGCGCAGCTACCTGCAGTTGATTGACCCGCTCATGACTGCCCAAAATGAGGAGCGACGCTCATGAAAAGCACCTTTCTCAGCGTTTGCTTGGGAGTCACCGTGGGGGTGTTGGCTCATTTCACCTATTTTCATTTCAACGCACCGGCGTCGACCAACACCCTGGAGGGTCAGCTCGCGTGGATTAAATCGGAACTTCAGCTGACGGACGCCCAATATGTGCGGATTAAGGAACTGCATCAAGCGTCGAGTCCGCGCTTGCGGGCCATGGCAGTGCAGGTCGCGGCCCTGCAAGCGGAGTTCACGGCTTTCGAAAAAATGCGCCGCACCAGCGACCAGGTGGATTTCCTGGAATTCGCCCGTTTCGTCGAGACCCGCCGGCATGTGAGTCGCGAATGCCTGGACTCCACCCGTCAGCTCGTGTTGGCGTCGGCCCAGGTGATGACCGCGCAGCAACGGCAGCGTTACATTCAATTGGTGGCGAGCGTCGAGCCCCTAGCCCAGACATTCCTGAATTAATGCGCCACCCCTGGGCACTGTGCCTACCCCTCACGATCACGCCACCGACCGAGCCAGCCTCCTCAGCCTTCAACAAGGCGAGGCGGCCGCGCTCAACCGTCTGATCGAGCGCTGGCAGCGGCCACTTCATCATTTCGCGTTCCGCTACGTGCAGAACAATACGGACGCTCAGGATTTGGTCGCCGAAACCTTCGTTCGCCTCTACCAGCAGCGGCTCAGACTGCGGGCCGACACCAAGTTAAGCGCCTGGCTCTTCACCACGCTCACCAACCTCTGCCATAACCTGCACCGCTGGAAACGCCGCCACCCGACTGTCGCCTTTGAGCAGCCGGCCGGTGGCCCGGGTGCTGATCCGGACCGGAATCTGCCAGCCTTTGATCCCTCAAGCGATCAACCCGCGCCCGATGCCGCGCTGGAGCACGACGAAACCCTCGCCGCCGTGCGCGCCGCCATCGACCGACTCCCCCACGATTTAAAAGTCACCTTGCTCCTTCACCACTACGACCACCTTTCATATCGGGAAATCGGCGAAATCACCGGCTGTTCGGAACGAGGGATCGAAACCCGGCTGTACCGGGCCCGCCACCAGTTGAAAGGCATGCTGGCCGGGCTGATGGCAGACCCGGTCCAACGATAAGACTGCCTCCGGCCCTCGCGTGAGCCGGGAGAAATCCGCACGTAATGGGAAGCCGCTGGGCCCCACGCGAATTGACGCGAATGAAATCACAAGGGACGCGTCCCGAAGTGCGTTGTACCGCCGGGACACTGCGGTGGGCTAGGCTAAAACGCCCGGTTGACTTTCGCCGCAGTCAAAAAAATAAGCCGGCCTTTCAGCCGGCTCACTCGTGACAGGGTGGATTTCCCCCTCCAACTTCAACCTTTCAGAAGCCGTCTAAACAGGCAGGGTGCTTTATCCTTAAAGCGCCGGCGCGATGACCGCAGCCTTACGACTTCGGGACGAAGCTGAAGTCTTGTTTGGCCAGTACCAGCACCGGACGGCCCTTACGCACCGGAGGCTCAAAGCGCCATTGTTCGACGGCACTCACCGCCGCGGCGGCAAAAGCGTCGTCGGGTTCGTCGCGGCTTACGGCCGGAAGCCGCACGCGGCCCTCCTCGTCGATGTAGAATTCCACCGTCACTGTACGTTTCCCTCCCCGCAGTCCGGCCTTGGAGGGGTCGGGAGGAACCACATGCGAGGGAACGGGAATGTGGTCGAGCTCCCGTAATTGATAGGCTGTGTAAGCGTAGCGGTCATTGTGATTCCGCATGATGTTGGCGTCGATCATGCCGGGCAGGCTTTGGACCATGACCCCCATGTCATTTTTGAAGACAAAAAGCACGTGGGCTCGCGACGCCCGGGCCACCCCCCGCACGCGAGCGGGCTCGTAACTCCACCGCTTCAAGGCCCCCACCGCGGCCTGGGCGAAAACCGGATCCGTGTACCCGACGACCAGTGCATCGTTCAATTTACCTTGCGCATCGACACTGATCACGACCCGGGCCTCCCCTTTTAAAATCCCGCTTACCGTCATGGCAAAGGGATAAATGAGCGCGTCCGTCTGATTAATCGCGACTCCCGCATTATCTTCGGCGGAGTCCAGGGTTTCGCCCGCGGACCGGACAGAAAAAGCTCCAAAACAAGCGATGGTTAAGAGGAGTTGGTAGAAAGTCTTCATGGATTTGCCAGTATAACACCGCTCACGCCGATATCCCTTCCGCGATGCCGCCGTTGGTCGGATACTACAAGGGCAAAGGTTGACGCCGGATAAAACTCCGCCAAGCCCGGTTTTCTTGCGCCATTTATCCCATTGATCTTCATCTTTCCCTCCCAATCCTGCCCAAACATGCATTCCTCCCCAAACCACAGAACCATGGCCGAATATTACATCCGGGGCCTCACTGAAGGATTTGTCACGGCCGCCGAAGTCATTCGCTGGTCCGACGAAGTTGTTGTCGCATCGCCAAAAACCGAGGAGTGGATGCTCGATATCTCCACCGCCGGCGAAGACGATCGCATGGGCGTGCTCCATCATCTCCATGCTGTCCAAGGTGAGATCGATCAGGAGGCTCTGGCCCGTCTGTTGGCGGGGAAATAGCCCTGCGACTTCAGCCGCTTCCGTATAATCACGATGCGGGAGGCGGATACCCTCCATACAGAAAGGTCAGGCGAGCCACGGCTCAATGCGACGGCTTGAATACCCGGCTAATTTTTTAACGTGATCAGCCGGTTTTCTTTTGGGGACAGCTCCACAAAGATGTCCTTGTAACGCACATCATGATTGCCGGCGTGCGCCTGAAGTCCGATGGGCCCGCGCTTGAGCCGGCTGGGATCTCGATCAACGTACCACAACACCTCCACTCCGTTGACGGCCATACGAATCGTACCCTTGGAGCGGTTCACCAGAATTTCAGCCTGCGTCCACTCGGAACGGGTAATCCCGAGATCCTTGTCGATGTCCCGGCTCAGGAGGAAGACACCCCGCGCACCCCGACCGGTGGCGTAATCCCAAGTCCAATTCATCGGGGGCATCACATCGATGCAGCCACCATAACCGTATTTTCCCGGCGGCATGCGATCACCCCAAAATCCAATGCCTTGATGATTGGAGGGAGAATCCACCTGAATCGTCGAGACGATCAGTCGAAAGTCATCGTAGTCGTCCATCGTCATCAAATTCTGATTGTCCCGTACTCCGACGAGAGCGCCATCCACGACCTTCCAACCCGCTGGATCACCCACCCATCCCTCCAGCGTCCTGCCATCGAACAACGCTTTCATCCCCGTCGCCCCTGCATCGAAAGGCGGCGTGTAAGCGGGGACGGCGGACAGGGGAATTACAATTGGTTTCTCGCCCGCCAGAGAAGCATCGATGAGCTTGAATTTGTGATTCAGAGCGTTGTTCGGAGGATAGACGATGACGGGAACGTTATTGCCCACAGCGCCGGCGCCGCCTGACACATCGAAGCCATATCCGCTGCTTTTGGCGATGATGCTGTAGGAGTCATCCGTGTCTTTCACGAGAGCGAACAACTGTTGTTCGCCTCCCACGGGCTCGCCCTGCTCAACCCTCGCGTGGTCGTTGAGCGAATTGTCTTTGATTTGAAGAACCTTCCCGCTGCTCTTGGCAAAGACTTGATAATATCCGCTTTGGAAACGCTTGAACTGAAACAGCTGGTTGTCAGCGCCGGTTAGTTCATTTTGCTGAAGCAGGCGGCCGTTCTCCAGCCCCGTCGGGCCTCCTTCAATTTCCAACACCTTGCCGCTGTGGCTGGCCACGATGCAATACCACGCCTTCTCATTGATGTCGCCCAACGTGAGCGGTGAAAGCGCAGGCACCGGAACGGTCCGCGCGATCCGAAAACCCACTTCAAAGTTCCGGCTTTGGGGCGACCACTGCCAATGATACGCCGAACGCTCGTGGTTAACATCGTTCTTGAATGCTCCGCCCCGCGCCACGCGCTCCTCCCCTGAGGGCGGCCCGATGGGATCTGTCTGTGGCGTGCTCGGATAAGCCCCAGCGTACCAGTCGTTGCACCACATCCACAAATTTCCCGTGATGTCATACACTCCATAGGCATTAGCCTTCAGCAACCCGACGGGATGTGTCGTCTTTTCGGAATTGAGATTGCACCACGCATAATCCACCGCCTTGGGTTGATCAGCGTCGCTGTCGCCAAAAAACCAGCGCCCGGTGGTGCCGGCCCGCACGACATATTCATATTCGGCCGAGGTCAGCAAACGATAGCCGCCGCTCTTGAGGTTGATCCAAAGGCCCAGCAAATTGGTGATCGTTCCGGCCGGATCGCGCTTCACCTCGGTGTAATTATAGACCGGCGTCAGTCCGTCGCGCTGGCTCAGGGTGTTGCAGTAAACCACGGCATCAAACCACGAGACATTGTCCACCGGGCGCTTGTCGTCGCCCGGGTGCAACGTGGGATTGGTGCCCGCAACCTTCTGGTATTCCGCCTGCGTCACCTGCGTCGCACACATCAGAAAATCATAAGTGAACCCCACGGGGTGAACCGGAAAGGTATAGGTCCAACGATGACCGGCAAATTGCTGTCCCATGGCAAAGCTTTTGCCCTTCGTCTCAATCAGTACCCAGCCCTCCGGAATAGAGACCGGAGTTTGAACCGCCACCGGCACCGCAGCCGGAGCCGTCACAAACATCAGCAGGCCGAGAAACGCACACGCGGAGGATTTTAAATTTTCAAAACAATCAGTCATGGAGTTGAAATCAAGGAAGCCACTACATCCGCGCACGCGTTGCGCGCCGAACTAAACGTGCTGACGAGAGTTCACCTTATTGTCCTGCCATAATCCTGCGTCAACTCCCACCGCTCCGGGCCAGAGGAGCGGGGGCTTGCCCACCGCCCGAGAAAGCCCTCCCTCCAATTGCTCGGCGTGAGGCCAAAAAACCCTTACTTCTTGAGCCAATTACCGGCGTCGTCCTGCACCCAAACCCCCGGGCGGCTGTTGGCGGCGATCTGTTTGCCGCGAGCGCGGCCCACTGAGTCGTGCGTCGCGCCGGTTTCCTTTGCGATGTACGCGTAGACCGCCTCGCGGTCGCGGTTCTCCTCGGCCACTACAGCGGCGGCGTTGGGCGCTCCGGCCTTGCGCTCCTCAAGGAAACCGCGGTTGGTCTCGCCGACAGCTTCCTGCGCCTTGAGCGCGTCGATTTGCGGCAGGCGTTGTTCCATCCGGCGTCGGATGTCGGTCGCGGTTTCGGCAAACGCCGAGGCCGTCAGGACGCAAAGGGCGGCAACTAAAGTAAAGGAACGTGCTTTCATGGCGTGGATGGTTTCGGGGTTGAAATGGTCGCGGATTTTTTGTCGAGATCGCCGAAGAAATCCTCCAACGCACGTTCGACCTTCACATTCACGTCCACGGTAATGTGGATGGGCTTTACCTCGATGGGTGCGGTTTTGACATTGAGGCAACCGCTAAACAACAGCGGCCACATCGCAACGGAAAGAAAGAGTCGGCGGTTCATGAAGAATATTTCCTGCGAATTACGCGAGAAACGCGAGTAAAGGCAAACAGGGTTTTAGGGTAACAGTGCATCCGAAAAATCGGCGGAGAAACGTCCAACGTTACGACCGATTTTCTTGGGCTTGGTTCCCAACACGGAGTAGCGCGGACGCCCCTCGGGGATCGACCGGACTGTCTCCTCACTTGAACTTGAGGCGGGAATCGAGACCAAGATTGAGTAACTGTTCCAGCGGGCCGTTAACGTTCAGGTCCAGCGTGACTGGAGCCTTGACGCTCGGATCCACCGGCGAGCCGGAAATTCGCAACTGAGCCGAGCGTCCCGCCGGCGCATTGGGGGGACGAATATCCAGGCGTAATTCGCTGATTCTGAGCTTGAGCAACCCTGACTCCACTTTTTTCAGGACCGCGTAGCTGGGGCTTTTTTCGTCCAGGTTGCCTGTCAGCAGGCCGTTCGCCTGCAATTGGAGTTCAGCGTACACCCCGGCTTTTAATTCGAGCCAGCCCGTCCCCAATCGAACACCGCTGTCGTCAATGCGCACAGGAAAACGCCCGCTTACCCGGCCCGTGGCTTTTGCCGGCAAATCCTTCGTGAGTGCCATGATCTCCTCAACGCTAATGCCATCCACCATCACCACCGCATCCAATTCGTGCAGGCTCGGGAAATATTTAAAAGGTTCCGCGGACACCCGGCCGCCCAACGCCTCCAGCGAGAGCGCGGAGACCACAATTCTGTCGCTCCCAGCCAAGGCCAGCTCAGCGGATAACGCACGCAACGGGAAGGTGCCAACGCGCAGTTCGCGTACGCGGATTGCGCCGGGCTTGGTCAGGATCTGATCAAAATCGATGAACTCCAGCTCGGCCTCGATCCCCTCGGCGGTAATATCCTTCGTTTCGTAGTGAGCGCGGCCTTCGCGGAGCTGGATCGCGCCGCTCGCGGTGATTTTCTTGCCGATCAGGTGGCCGGCAGCATGGCCGGTGAGTTTACCCTCCAACTCCCAGGCTCCACCGGGCAAAACCACCAACCGCTGCCCAAATTGTTGCCACGGTTTCAAGTCAATTGCGATGGCGGGCAACTTGAAATCCAAATCATCCTTCGCCAGATTATACCCGCCCTCTCCTTGCACCGCCACGCCAGGTCCGTCCACTTGAATTTTTCCCGTCCAGGTATTTTTCGCAACCAGACGGGCCTCGAGTTTAACCGTCAGCGCTTGCTCAGGCACGTCCGAAGCCCGGATGATCACCTGCCCGTCAACATAAACCTCCTCCACCGGAACGCTGGTTGGCGCGCTCGCCACTGCGCCATTTCGGTCAACCGGCCACGCGTGGTCGTTGGTGTCGGATCCGTCCACCGTCAGCGGCAACCGCATTTGTTCCACCCGGACAACGCCCATTGACGGCGTCCACCAATGCGCGCGGGACACAGAAACACGCTTGGCGGCGAACAACTGGGTTTTCAGCTGAAAACCAATATCCTCGAGCACGACCTTCCACGGGGAGGCCTGCGCGACATTAAACTTCACATCAAATGCGCCAGCCCGCTTCAACAACGACCCGACCGCCATTTCGGTCAGCGTCAGACGCGCCAGCAACGCCACGGTAATTCCGGCCACACCCAACAGGGCGACAAAGAGGAACAGCCGTCGTTTGGGGTGGGCTTGAAGCATGCGGTTACGTGATATGACAGTCACGGCTCCAGTCAGAGCCGAAAATTCCCTGCGCCCATGAGGACAAAGACAGTCCCGCAGCGCGATGGAAAAGCGCGGAAGGGAAGCTGGAAGTCGCTTACTCCACGTTGAAAAGCGACTGCCACCTACCGTCAGACCACCTGATTCACCCCCCGAGTTACGGTTTGAGTCGGTCCGTAAATTTCTCATCGGGTCGTAATCAAACCCACGAAGATCCCAGAGGCCGATTAATCCGCTTGTCAGTGCGGTCACACAGGTCGGCCTCTACCTCCCCGCTCGGATCGTCCCAACCTTGCCGCGCTAGCCCGACTTCGTCTACTGGCGGGTGAAACGAGTATTTTTATGGGTGTTGCGTGCGCAACTGCTTGAGCCGGCGCGATTGATTTTCTGAAAGAGCGTGTAGTGGCGACCAACCCTCTAGCGGAGGTAAAACTAAACTGCTAAACTGCGGCATGTTTTTGAAGTGCAGCAAGCGGCGCAAAGACGGGAAAATCCATCGCAGTTGGTCGATTG
>JANYDX010000001.1 GCA_025363395.1 Verrucomicrobiota bacterium | reverse complement strand
TTACGCGCAGGAGTCGCCGTAGCGCCGCCGAACACCATGCCTATTGCACCGCCGACAACAGCACCGATCGGACCGCCCACGAAGGCGCCCAACAATGCACCTGTAGCCCCGCCTGCAGTACGGTGCTTGACGAGTTTCTTTTCCGCCGGGGTTGACTCAACAGCGGGTGTTTCGACGGGTGGAACCGGTTCAACAACCGGGGCGGAAGAGGCAGGATCGATTTTCATGGATGATATGGGTAATGGAATACTCACTATAGTAGGATTTCCCTCAGCTTAGTTCCTTACCCCGACAGAAATACCACCGCATTCCGGTGGATTTTGCCATGAACACCGAATTCGCAGACTCATCCCCGGCACCACTGAGAGAATTGGGACTCGGCGAATACTCCCTGCGCGGCTGGTTCCCGCCCCTCTTTCACCCAATCGGCTCGCGGTTTGCAGCCATTTTTCCCGGGTCGCAGGCTTTGACAGCCGCAACGGTCCGATGCTGGTGATCCGCACCGGAGCCACGCCGCAAAATTCCAATGTATTCTTTTTCATCGCACGGTGGCTGGGCTGGCCGTTGAACAGCCAATAATACCAGCTGGGTTGGTCCAACGTGGAGATGATCCGCGCGGATTTCCCAACGAGCAGCTTGTCCCACCACACAGAATTCTCGCGTTTCCTAAAGGCAAAGCCGGGCAACAGCACCCGGTCGACAAAGCCCTTTAGCAGGGCGGGAAGCCCGGCCCACCACACGGGATAAATCCAAACCAGATGGTCCGCCCACTTGATCCACTCCTGGGCGCGGACCAAATCAGGCTCCAGCTCCGTCCGCTCGCGATAGCCACAACCCAGGTTGGGATTGAACTGGAGCTCGCGAATCACCAGCTCTCGCACCTCAAAACCCGTTCGCCATCGGACGTTATGGCCGGCTCAGACTCCATGTCGGTCCGTCGTTCCAAAAATCTTCAGGCGGAACTCGAATCTTCCCCCGCGCCGGGAGGCTTGCGCAGGAAGTTATCCCGCCGTGAGCTTCGCTCGCCGGTCAACCGGCCCCGGTCGGCGGGATCGCTGTATGCATGACGGCGGTAACCCGGGCGGGCCGGGTCCGCCGCGCATTTCATCTGAAAATCCTGCATCCGCTGAAAAATACCGAGCAACTGTTCGGGCAGCGGGTACTCATCGAGTCCGTTCCGCGCCAGCACCGTCAACAACTCATGCACCGCCTCCAGCGTGGACAGACAACCCTCCTGCGGCTGTTGCTTGATGATATAGCGACTGGGCGCGGAGGGAGTGAACATGATGCGCGGCAGCCCTTGCAGCGTCGGACTCAAACGCAGCATTTTCCTCGCTCCGCTCCAGGTCGCATCCAGCAGGATCACCACGAGGCAGCGCGAACCAAGTTGCGCCGTGAACCCCGGGAGCTGCGCCCCATCGGAGAGATTCACCGCCGTCACCCCGGGATAGAGCAGCACCGGAAAATTTTGCGGATCGTTGAGCACCGCCTGCACCACCGCGTCATCATCAAAGCCCTTGCCCATGTGCAATTCGCTGTTCGGCAGACTCAGCTGCGTCAGCCGGCCCGTGCCCGCTTTCTCCTCCTTGAATTCCTTGGGATGCATCAGAAACACGAACCGCGTGCGTGTCGCAATCGGATGCAGCGAAGGACACCAACACAGCGCCCTCGGCCAAAAACAGCGATAGCACATTTCTCTCATCGGAAAGGAACGAACACAAAGCAGCGGGGATGCGAAGCCCCAACTTCACCCATTGGTCTGACCAGCCTGCGGCCCACGTTGGTCCAACTCGGAGGGCCAGCGTTGAAGAAACGCCAGCTGGGCGTCGCGATCAGGCAGGCCCGCGATCCGGGCCGGGTCATGCAAAAACCGCGGGGGATAACCCGTGTCGAAAGCCTGCACATGAACCATCTCCGCCTCGACTGTGAAAACAGCCCGCCACGCGCCGCAGCCAATCACAAACTCACCCGTGTCACGCCGGGTGATCCGCCGTGTCCGGTGCGGACTGGGATCGCGCGCGAGAAGCTCAATCAGCCGCGAGCGGAAATCGATCTGCCATTCCGCCTGCAACCACGCCGCCTGGATCTCGGCGAGCGTGGAAAAGCCCACCTTGAATTGCGGTGGCGCGTCCATCGCGGCATCCACCTCGTCGATCCAACCCGCCTTCGCGTCGGGAAACGCATCGTAGGCGGGGATGTAAGGCTTGATGTCGAACACCGGGGTTCCGTCCACCAGATCGCATGCGCCCAAAATCAGCTTCCGCCCTTCCACCTTGATGAGTTGCACCGGAGTTAGTCCCAGCGGATTGGGCCGGTGCGGCGAACGCGTCGCGAAGACCCCGCGGCGTTTCGGCGGCCCGCGCGGCGGCATCACCCGCGGCCGCCAGTCCGTGTTGCGATGAAACCACCACACCAGCCACACCCGGGAAAACCCCGTGAGATCGTGCAGCGCCTGCTCGTAATTACGACCGGGCAGGAGTTCGAGCACGTTGCGCTCGGGTTCGATCTCCAACGGCTGGTGACGCGCCTGAAATTTCACCTGCTTGTGCGTGCGGATGAAACCAATCGGGCGCAGAATAAGTTCGGAAGACAAGCCCCCAAACAAGGCATGAACTCCGCCGAGGTCAAACCGCAGAAACCCAAGGTCCGAAATTAGGGCGCATCCCCGTTTTCATGACTCGTATTGTCCCTGCAGGGCCGTCGCTGGCGAAGTGCCTTTTGAGGCGCTCAACCGCACGCCGCAGCGACGGCTCTCCCTCAGACAAAAACCCGGATGCGCCCCCAAAATATTAATCACCAATGGAACACTCAAGCCTGACTTCAAAGCGGCTCATGGGTGGACTTTCCTTTGTCCCCTTCGTCCCTTCGCGAGACTCTACCTATTCCGCATGGAATTATAAACTCCCCAAGGACGGCCGTTGCGTTCACGGTCCTCCTCGCATGGCACTCATCGGCAAACGCAACCTCCTCTCCATTGTCCGCGGCGCACCTCCCGGATTTTATCTGGATGGCGGGACGCATGGCGAAATTCTCCTGCCGGGCCGGTTCATCCCGCCCGGAGCGACGCCCGGCGGCAAAATCGATGTGTTCGTTTATCGGGATTCCGAGGACCGGCTCGTCGCCACGACCCAGAAGCCTCTGGCCATGCTGGGGCAAATCGCATTGCTGCGCGTGGTCAGCGTCAGCCCGAAGATCGGCATCTTCCTCGACTGGGGCCTGGACAAGGATCTGCTCCTGCCCATCCGGGAAATGTCCGGCCCGCTGAATCCGGGCGACAAAGCTTTGGTCCAGGTCGCGCTCGATGAGCGAACTGACCGCCTCATCGCCAGCGCGCGGGTCAGCCGGCGCCTCGAACTCACGCCCCTCGACACCTATCACGCCGGCGATGCCGTCAAGCTGATGGTGATGAGCGAAAGTCCGCTGGGCTATAACATGATCGTGAACGATGCCCACCGCGGCCTGCTTTATCACACTGATGTGACGGGCCGGTTGGAAATCGGCCAGCTGGTTGAAGGCTATGTGCGCTCGATCCGCCCCGACGGCAAACTGGATCTGGCGACGGGCAAAGCGGGCTACCGCCGCATCGCACCGCTCACCGAGCAGATCATTGCCGCCTTGAACGCCAAGGGTGGCCGCCTGCCTTTTCACGACAACAGTCCGCCCGAAAACATCCGGAATTATTTTGGCGTGAGCAAAAAGGCCTTCAAGCAGGCGATTGGCGCCCTCTTTCGCGAGCAAATCATCTTCATCGAGCCGGACGGCATCCGACTCGTGAAGCCAAGCCAGTAGCGCTACCCTACTGAATCTGCACAATAGGGTGATCAGATTCGACCGTAGGTCGGGATTTATCTCCGACACTTTCTAAGCCAACGATACAATGGATGGCGCCCACGAAAAACACGAGTAACACGAAATGAATCCGCAAAACAGAAAAACAACGGAGATGTCTTTCAACAAAACTCAGTGCATCTTCGCAGCCCGCAGAACAATCCGTTTTCTCTGATTTTCCTGCCTGTTCGTGCGTTTCGTGGGCAATCCGCCAGTATAGATCCCGGTTAGTCAGTGGAGGCACGTCGCAAGCGAAGGCCCGACATCCCGCAGGTGAATTGTTTCCTGAAGTAGTTCTGCATCCGCATATCGGCGGAATCCGTGGTTGAATGGATCGGTTGAAGCAGGGCCGAATCCAGATTCAGCATGATTCGCGGGCCGGGGATTGTGCTTTGTGCCTTCGCCCCTTTGTGGTTCAACTCAGCTTCATACAAACCACCGCCATGAAAAGTCTTCCTGCCCAACCCACGAACTCCTCCAGCCCCCGCCATGTCACCGTCCGGGAAGTGCCGATCGAACTCTGCCAGTTCATCAAGTTTGCCGGCTTGAGCGAAAGCGGTGGCGAAGCGAAACGGTTGATCAGCGAGGGACGCGTGCTGCTCAACGGCACCGTCGAATCCCAAAAGCGGAAAAAGCTCGCCGCCGGCGATCAGGTCAAAGTGGACGGCCACACCATCATCGTCAAAGTCGGCTGAGGCTTAAAAGAGATGGAAGCAGCCACAGTTTTTTGCCCCCTTCGCTCAGCCGGTCCCGCACGGCGTGTTACAACCAATGAGAAAGTATACCGAGTCGATGCCATCCGCGACGGACTACAGGAATTTCAGGTTCAAAATTGGATTATTTTTCTCGCTGCCACTCCTCCCGATAATCTGGATTCTCTCGATTTGGGCACTTGTGGAAACGAACTCAGCAAGCAGCCGGAGTGTACCAGTTGTTCCGATAAATAGCATTCCCGCAACACTGGTCGGCGTATCACAAGAGGCTCAAGGCGATTATCTGGACGCCGAATTTTTCACCGGCACACGACGGAACCGCGTCAACTTGTCGGTGCGCAGGCAAGACGTGGAAAAATATCACCGGTATCAATCTGTGAGCATCGTCCGCGACGCCTCCCCAGATGCCCGTTATGAATACTGCCTGCTCGACGACTACGTTAGTGCTCATCGACAGGCAAAGAATATGGAATTGGCCGGCTTGTGGCTGGGCGCAATTCTTCCCATAATGCTCGCGTATTGGTTTTGGAAAAAATGGTCCCGACCGAAGTCGAAAACGCAGGATATCTATGAGAATAATTTCCCTGCCTGACCGAACAAGCCCATGGTCCAAGGTAGCATACCCCGCTGCTGGCCGCCGAATCTGAAATCTATTTTGCCCAGGAGTGGCACCGAGCAGCCCGCGGTATTGCTTTAATGTTCCAATGCCGGCGCGGCTCCGCCATCGATTCAGCCATGTCCTTTTCCTCCCTGGGCCTGATCGAGCCCCTGCTGCGCGCCGCCGCATCAAGCGATTATGCCACGCCCACCCCCATCCAGACCGCCGCGATTCCAGCGGTGTTGCGCGGATGCGACGTCCAGGCCTCCGCGCAGACTGGTTCGGGCAAGACCGCCGCCTTCGCCCTCCCGTTGTTGCAGTTGCTGTCACTTGCTCCGCGCGAACGCGGTCGTTTTGTCCGGGCTCTGATTCTGGTGCCAACTCGCGAACTCGCGGCACAGATCGGGGAATCAATCCGCAACTACGCCCGCTTTCTCCCCACGCCGGTCAAGACGCTCGTCGTGTATGGTGGCGTCTCCATCAACCCGCAGATGATGGCGCTCCGGGGCGGAGCGGACATCGTCGTCGCGACGCCCGGCCGCTTGCTCGATCTGGTCGACCAGAACGCGCTCCGCCTGTCGGAGGTGCAGATCCTCGTGCTCGACGAGGCCGATCGCCTGCTCTCGCTCGGCTTCGCCGACGAGCTGGGGCGGGTCCTCGCCCGCCTCCCGCGCCGGCAGAGCCTGCTCTTCTCGGCGACCTTTCCGGCCGCCGTGCGCTCGCTCGCCGACAACCTGCTCGACGATCCGGTGCGCGTCGACATCGATCCCGGAGCCCTCCTCGGCGACGTGGTCATCGAGCAGCGCGTCATCGAGGTCGATCCGCCGAAGCGCACCATGCTGCTCCGTCACCTGCTCCAGACCCACGCCTGGTCGCACGTCCTCGTGTTCGTCGCCAGCCGCTACGCCGCCGAGCACGTGGCGAGCAAGCTGACCAAGGCGGGGATCGTCGCGGAGCCGCTCCACGGCGAGCTCAGTCAGGG
>JANYDX010000533.1 GCA_025363395.1 Verrucomicrobiota bacterium | reverse complement strand
TTCTGCGCCGCGCAGGATGCCGGCACACACTTCCTGATTCGTTCCTGCGCGAACCGCCGGGCGGAGGATGGCACGACCAGAATTGAAGCGGAGATGGCTGAGGTGGCTGTGCAAGGAACCCACCGCATCGAAGTGCGTGACCGGTCGGGCCAGGCCGCCGAAGCCGTGCTCGAACTCAAATACCAGCGAATGCTCCTGCTCCCGCCGGTGGCCAAGCAGAAGCAATACCAGCCGGTCGAGGTGACGGTCATCCATGCCCTGGAACGGGGCACACCGAAAAACCGTGAGCGCATCGAGTGGAAATTGCTGACGGATCTGCCGGTCGAGACTTCGGACGAGGTCGTGGAGAAACTCCAATGGTACGCCCTGCGTTGGAAGATCGAGGTCTTCCACAAAATCCTCAAGTCGGGCTGCCGCGTCGAGGAGTCGGGCCTGCGCACCGCCGAGTGCCTCGTCCAACTGGTCGCGGTCTGGTGCATTGCATCCTTACATTTCGATCCACGACTACGGTCGATATGCCGACATTGGAGGTGCGAAAATGGCTCGGCTTGAAAAGTTGGACTGAATGCTGGAGCAAGGCCCCAACCATCCTTCGCCGCGCACGGCGTCGACACAAAATTATGCCGCAGATTAGGACAAGATTGGGACAAAACCTTGTTTCTGGTTTGATTTCGTTAGCACTGGTTATATCTTCTTCCGTGTTCTAACTCACTCATAACAACACAAATACTCGGTTCACGAGCCAGTTGTGTTATCGACGCTTTCACGGTTCGAATCCCCGTGGGGACGCCAATCTTATTAAGCCCGTAACTTTCGCGAGTTACGGGCTTAATTGTGTCTTAACCCAGCCAAGTGAAAGGGGGGGTGACAATAAATATAGGAGGAAGCGGCGGGGCTTTGGTGACAGAAAACGCGCTCCAAAAAGCGGCCGCAAATGCCCCCGGTGGGGTCAAAGCTAACCGGCCTCAAGGATTCGCGCTTTGCGGATCAGAACCAGGGTTAGCGATGCGGCTGTGCTAGTATTTAATATACTTTAGCACGAACAGAACGCGCCGAGCACGAAAAGAAGCAGCCACGATGGATGTCAACCGGTTCCCGTGAGAACTTACGTAGAGAATTTTTAGCCATGGATCATCGTGTCATCGCGTAGACATAAATATTCACAATCATCTGCATGCAAGTCGTGGCATGGGCGCGCTCAGGATGACTCGACCAGCTGCATTGCAGTCCGGACAATGTGATAATGGAGATCATGCGTCCATTCTCGAACACGCCATACAAACCATGATGCGACCAGCGTTGGTCGAACACGTCGTCCATGAAGGTGTGGGGTGGAGTATCGGTGATCGTGAAATATTGCCGGTACACGTCGTGAGTGGGCGGTAGTCGCCGAACTTCGGCATCGGGCGCGATGATTTTCATCAGTGCAATGTGGCGTTCGAGAAAAAGGTCCGGATCGGGTGTGATCGTGGGATTGATGCAGGCGTCGACCAGGATGAATCCGCCGCGGCGCAGATACTCCTGGAGATTTCTCCGCTGGGTTGCATCTGTTACATCGGTGAGGTTGTTGGTGTAGAGCAGCGGATAATTGCAGAGCTGCTCCACGCTGTTGGGATCGGCCGAATACCAGGTGGGATCAATGTTGAGACTGGTCTGACTTCGAATGAATTGCGTAAGCCGGGGGTCGGCCTCGGCGTGCCGGCGCCATGCGGTGCTCGACGTGATGATGCGGGCCCAGCCGACGCGTCCTCCCCGAGGCGCCTCTGTGCCGCGTGCGACGCAGGCGAAAAGAAAACCCACAGCGAAAAAGAGGGTGGGGAGGGGCTTCATCGTGTCATCGCGTAAACGTAACTGTTGACGATCATTTTCATGCAGCCGGGGACGCGTTGCGGGGTTTGCGGCCAGCCGCATTCCAAGCCGCTCAGACTGATCACCGCAATCATGCGGTCGTCGAGGAAGACGCCCCGCATCCCGATTTGGGAAGGTTTTGTCGCTCCGCGCCGGATCATATCGGGCGTGAAAAGATCATCCACCGTCACGGAAAAATAGCATCGGAAGAATTCATGCGTGTCGGGTAGCTCACGCACCGTGCTTTTGGGAAACAAGCGGCTAAACCACGCCACATGTTCACGCCGAAATGCCTCCAGATCGAGCCCGCTCGTACAAGGATCGATGCAAAGGAAACCGCCGCGGCGGAAATACTCCCGGATGTTTTCGAGATCGTGGGTTTGGGTCAAACGCGTGAGGTCCTTCGCGTAGACGTAGGGATAAGCGCAGAGTTTTTCCAGGTCCGATGAATCGACCGTATACCAGACTGGATCAATGTTAAGGGTAGTTTCGGAGCGGATGAAACGGGCGAGTTGAGGGTCCTGATTGCTATGGATCGCCCACTGCGGATGAGAGGTAATTAACCGGGCCCAGCCGACACGACCACCCCTGGTTTCGGCCGCGCCCAACGAAGGTGTGGTGCACGTCATCGCGACGATGAGCAGCACTGAGAGTAAACCAAAGACCGAACTAACTCTGCCCGGTCGGACACTGCACTTGGTGGAGAAAACTTCGGCTGGCGCTTTCGAATGTGAGACGGAGGTCTGGCAAGTTTCAAAAAAGCGGGGGACTATCGGTGCCGTCGATCGAATAGGGTAAGCTTTCTCCGATAGGGTAGGCGCAATGCGCCGAGCGGTGCAGGTGTGCGCAACCATACCAATTATAGTAGATGCCATTTTCTCCTGAGCAACAATTCCACACTATACAATCCGAGCAGCATGCCGAACACCCAGCCGCGGTGCCATAGCGGTTCCCGCCGCTCGGCGAGCAACTCCGCGGCTGAGCGGACTTCCAGCCACGTTGCGGGGGGATCTTTCTCCAGGATGCTGCCGCCGGTGCGGGAAGCGAGCGTACGCATGAGCGTTTCGTCAGGCGCCATGCCGGAAAGCTCCCCGGTTACGGTGGATTTGTCGACCGACAGCCAATGGCGTGCTTCGCGTCCATTCGCATCCGTCGCGGTGATTTGCCAAAACCCTTCGATGGTGGGCTTCCATTGGAAGACCCGTTTCGCACCGGCAGGCTGACCTTCGGTCAGCGGCTCGGCGGTTGGCTTGCCGTTCGAGTTTATTTTTTGTGTTTCTGGATTCCGAATGGCCACGACCGTAATTTTTTTTCCATCGTCGGCTTCGAGTCGGAGGGTGACATCCTGGCCGGTCTGAACGTGGAGCGGCGCGTGATCGAAGCGTAAACCCCGCTGACGGTCACGGCTCATCCAGGTAAAAAGATTTTGCCAGAACAACTCTGCGCCGCGGTCTGTGCTCGGCTGGTTGAGCTTCCATCGCCAGAGCGCATCGGTGGTCAGCACGGCGCTCTGCCCGCGGCCGTAGCGCTGAAGCGCCAGAAGGATTGCGTGCCCGCCATCGGCCGCCGTCTCATCCGGGTGGCGGGCCAGAACCTCGGCGCCGGGTTTCGCCCGCGCGACGTGGGCGAAGGCGGAGAACACGGGCGTTCCCACCGCACCGCCCTGTTTTGCGGCATCCGCAAATATTTCCCGGACGCGCGGCGTTTCCTCCCACTTATAGGGTGTGAGCAGTGGCGTGTCGGCCGATCCACCGCCGACGCCGGTGCGCGCCCTGAATTGGGCGAGTACGTCGAGTGAGGTTTGGCGCGAAGGCACGGCTTGGGGTGGCAAAAAAACCACCGGCAACATTTTCTCGAGCTCGCTGCCGGCAAAGCCCTGGGTTGAATCGTCGTCAGGCGTGAGAAACAAAAGGATTCCACCGTCGCGAACCCAATTGGAAAGCGCCGTTTGTTGCGCCGCGGAAAATTGCGCTGCGGCAGCGTTTGCGAGGATTACGATATCGAAACCCGCGAGTTCAGCCGAAGTCGTGGGCATTTTCTCCAACGCCCCGGCGGGCAACAGTGCTTTGGGATTCGGGAAATTGAACACTGGTGTCAGGACAAAGGCCGAATCGCGCTTCATGATGTCCGCGAGAAATCGGTAGCCCCAGTCGAGCGCCCCTTGAAAATAAAGGATGCGGTTGGATGGCGGCGGTTCCACCCGTACTGAAATCCGAGCGCGTTCTAGATCAGCGCGGAATTCGAGTTCAATCACTCCCGGTTTTTCGGCGGTGATTTCTGTCGACCACGTGGCGAGACGCCGCCCGGCTTCGATCTTTAGTGGCGCGACGGGCCGCGCCACGCCGTCAATTTTGAACTGTACCTCGATCACGCGCGCCGTTGCGTGGTTACCATCGAACGTCGCTTCGACTCGAAATGTCGAGTGCGGCGGCGTCTGTGCTGGCGCGGTAAATTCCCGTAGCGAAAAAAAATCCCCTCCGGCGTAATGATTGCGGCCCGGGACAAAAAACAGCGGCGTGTTGGCCGCGAGGGCCATCTGGCTGGTATTTTCCACACCGTCACTGGGGAGTACGCCCGTCGTGTCCAAGCCGTCCGTCAGTGTCACAATTCCGCCCCAACCGCCGGCCGGGGCTTCAGCGAGCACCCGTTGCAACGAGGAAAAAAACGCCGTCTGCATGGCCGGCAGCGTGGCCGCGGTATCGGCGGTGGCTATGCCCTGAAACCCGTCGGCAAAGGCAAAATATTTTGGCGGCCCCAGGTTTT
Organism: Verrucomicrobiota bacterium; assembly: GCA_025363395.1. Lineage (GTDB taxonomy): Bacteria > Verrucomicrobiota > Verrucomicrobiia > Opitutales > Opitutaceae > Lacunisphaera. The sequence continues at coordinate 4,221 of JANYDX010000533.1, read as the reverse complement.
TCCGCCCCGCGGGTTCAAGGGTGCGCCAGCGCAGCAGGGCGTCGTCGAGACGGCGGCGCTGTCGGTTGTCGGGCGTAGTCATGCTGGCGGACCGATCGACCAGTACTGCGAGCGGCCGCATCGGATTGTTTTCGAAGGTACGTTCGACACGGGTGGGGGCGGCAAGAATCAGCAGCAGGGTCAACCACACCGTGGCGCGCAATCCGCACAGGAAATACCGCCGGCGGGATTCGACGGCTGCGAGGGCAGAACGGTAGCTCCAAAACGTGAACGCCACGCCGAGCAAGGCGCCAGCGCCGAGGAGGGTCCACGCCGTCGTCGTCGATTGCTCACTGAGCCAGCCGCCGAAGCGCCATGAAAACTCCTGCGTGCTCGTTGTCATGGGTTCGCCGCCGCGGGCTTCTTCGTGCCGTCACGGGAGAGCCGTTCGAAGTAATTTTCCACTGCGCCGCGGTAGACGGGGTCGATGTCATCGACGTTGAAATGTCTCACCAACTCGTTGCGTTTGCCGGTAGCCCTTGCAGTTTCCAGGGTGGTCGCGAGTCGTGCGGCCATCGCGACAGTTTCGCGCAGCAGAGCTTTGTCCGCCATCGGGGGAGTCTCTTGCAAAGCGCTGGATTGGTCGCTGACTTTTTTTGCCAGTTCAATGGTGGATTCGTCACCAGTCAGCCAGGCGGCTTCCTGGGCACCAAGCTCCACCTCGGCCAGCACATCGGCGCCCGGTTCGCTTCCGCTCGAACCTTGCTGACCGCGATTCAGTTGATGGACGGCACGATTGAACGCGGCGGCCCGGGGCGCGAGGGCGATCTGACCTCGCGCCGCCGTGGTTGCGATCTCCTGCGCACGTGCGGTCGAATTGGAGGACGAAGCCGAGCCGGGTATTTTCGTGGCGCCAAGCAAATCGGCAAGTGCGGCAAGCTGGCGGGCGGCTTCAGCCGAGCCGGTGCGTTGCTGTTGCACCGCGGCGACGCGCAATTCATCGCGCGCAGTGAAAAGTTTGGCACCGCGGGCGCCGGTGTCGTTGGTACGACTGGCTGCGTTCAAGTTGCGACGAATACGGATGAGTTCGGCCAGCGCGATTTCCCGTCCTATGCGATCCTGTTCTTCGACGGCTTGATCCAATGCGACGAGCGCTGCGCCCGCGGGTTCGCGCGCCGCTGCAACATCGTGGGCCTTGATTTGGCGGGCGGCAGTGCCTGAGGCTACGGCCGCGTCACGCGTGAGAACGCGTACCGCGTCGCCCAGTTCGGTGTTACTGGCGAGTGTCGTGGCGTCCCGCGCGATGTCACCCTGTGCCACGCCGGCGTTCTGTGAGGGTTCGGTGTCCGCGGCTTTCAACGCCTTGGCGGCCTCGTTCTGCCGCACGGCTAGTTTTTCCAGCTGACCGGCGGGCGTTGCCTCCCGCGGTGGAAGTTTGAACACCTGTTCGTCGTGAAACGGATCGGCCATCGGCGGCACGGGAGCCGTTGATCCCGTCGTCTCGAGCACCTCGTTGAAAATCTTTTCACACTCGGTGATCAAGGCCAGCGCGTGGCCCTGGGGCTTGGTGGCAGCATTGTTGTCGTGCGCCTCGATTACTTTGGCTGCTTCAAGCATGAGCGGATGGGCCTGGTCGAGATTTCCGGGCACGAGCGCAGGCGCCTTAATTGTCACCGCGAAATCGCGGGTTTCGTCCAGGATTTTTACGAGGTCTTTTTGCTCGGTGGCCACGCGCGCATTCTCGGTTTGCCAGGCAGAATTGCCTTTCGCGTCGATCAAATGGGCCAGGGTAAAGTTGGCGTCCATCAACCGCAGCTGGGCCGCCTTAAGCGTCATGAGCAGGTTCATCAGTCGCATCGCGTCGGGGTTCGCCCGGCCGCGCTGCGCCGCGTCTTTTTGTGGTGGCCGGATTTCGACAAACTGCAACGGTGATGTGACGACGCCCGCCGGCGTCTTCCCCTTCAATCTCCCTGTGAGGTGATAAGAAACGATGTCGAACGGTTTCGCGCCGGTCTCATCGACGAAAAGCGACGGCGTGAGGTCGTGAGGTCCGGGCTGGCCGGAGTCACCAAGCGCATCCGGATCGAGCACGTGAGACACTTTCGGTTCGCCGTTCACGAACACTTCGAGCGTGACGGCGCGGAATCCGCGGAGGGAATCCGCCATCGCGGTGAGCGGAACTTCCTCGATCGCGGTGGCCTTGATTTCGCGCGCGGGTGTTTTCCAGTCGATGGAGGCGCGTTCTTCTTCTGGAAGAGCAAGCGCCGCGGTGTCCGCCGCTGTTGCATGAGCCTTGGCGTGCAGTGCACGGATTGCACCTGCGCTGCCTTCCACGCCCAACAGTCCGAGCGCAACGACGACTGCCACAAGGCTCGAGAACCAGATGGCGCTGCCGTGATTTTCCCGTCCGACAAGTTGTTGGGCGGCTTCGTTGCGCTGGGCTTGCGCGAGGGCTGAGTTGTTGCCGGCCAGTTCGACGGTGGCCTCGAGGCGTGAGCGAAGCTGCCAGCGTGTGTCGAGTGTTTGCGCGAAGCTCGCTGGCGTGAGCCGGCGGATGCGCTTGATCCAAATACCGAGCAGGATCGCCGCCAGAATGGCGGGAATCAGCGCCCACACTTCGCCCCGGGCGAACCATCCGAGACGGCCGGCGCCGGTCAGCGCTGCCGCGATCAACACCGCCGCGGCCGAACATACGAGCATGAGTTTGCGCTCCCGCGCGTAGCCGCGTTGAATGAATTCGGCTGAGGAACGACCGGAATTCATCGGGCGGTGCGGTTCGCGAGACCGAGTTCGGCGAGCAGCAGCAGGGCAACCGCGGCGAAGAGCCACCACCAGAGGGGCGAACGTTGTTCGGCATCGAAAGCGGCGAGCTTGATGCGCGGTTGATCGTGTGAGCTGACCGCCACCGTTTGGGCGGATGAAAGCCCGAGCCAAGGGGTGCCCTCAGTCCAACCGGTGGGATCGCTTTCCCCGGGATCGAGATTGACGGCGAAAAGTTTTCGCGTGGCGCCTTCGCCGAATTCGTAGATGCCCGGCATCGTTGGCTTCACCGGGTTCGTTACTACGCGCGCCGGTTCGCCCGATGCCGGTCCGTCCAGCGCCACCCAGCGGCCGAAATCGGCGGGCAGCACCAGCGTGTCGCCAACTTTTACCGGACGGGCCGCCGCGACCGCTTCGGCTCCCAGCAGGTAACTGACTGCTCGGTGGAGAAACGGGACAAACGCCACGTGCACGGGCCAGTCGCCCTCGCGCCGGTCGGGCGAAAACCCGCAAAGCAGCAGCCGTCCGGCGCCGACTTGTACCTCGCCAATGGCTGCTGCATCTTCGGACCACAGCGCGAGCGATTCGACGGCGTCCATCGGGAGCGCCCAACCTTCGCGGAAATGCCAGCCGAGCAGAGGACTCACCTCATGCTCCGCCATCGCCGCGACGATGGGATGATCCATTTCCCAATCGCGGACGACCAGGGGCTTGGCCTTGGCCCCGAGCGGGCGGATCACGACGCGGCAATTATCAGCGAGCCATTTTCTCTGGGCAATGCCGCCGTCGACGAACACGAGCGCCGATCCGCCCTCATGCAAAAACGTCTCGAGGCGCGTGACTGCCGCGCCGGAAAACGAGGCGTCGTTGCGCAACACCACGACGGCGCGTGCCGGCCATGGACTCGCGGGAATCGGTGCTACATCCAGCGACGGTTTCATCGCCGCTGTCGCGCCCAGCGCGGCTGAGAGAAAATCCATGCCACCGGCGGGCGTGGCGTCGAGGAGGAGGGTGCGGTCGGCGCCCTCCTGCCAGACTGCATAGACGGTGTCGTCCGCCGGCAGATCATCCGCATCGAGACTGAAGCGCAGTCGCGCTGCCATAACTGCCACTGCGGCGGGCAAATCGAATTCGACCGCACGGGTTTCGTGGTCACCGAGATTGAGTGATTCCTCATGGAGTGCGACCGGCCCGGCGTCGCGAAAAACCTGGAGTTTGCGAGTGTGGGCACCTGTGAAGTTCCGGATTGAAAGGGAAACATGGAGTCCCGTCTCTGAACGAGTCAGCATGGGCGGCAACAACGCTGCTTGGCGTGCGACCGGTTCGGGCACAGGGGGGAATTCCGCGACCACCCCGGGCGCCAGAGTTTTTGAAAAATCAGCGCCGGTCCAGCTGACACGTTGATGGTCCCCGAGCAGAATGATCCGCCGGCTCGCTCCACCGGTCGCGGCCAGCGTGTCCGCAGCGAGATGCAGACCCGGC
>JANYDX010000530.1 GCA_025363395.1 Verrucomicrobiota bacterium | reverse complement strand
CCGCACCAGGGCGCGCTGGGTGTCTTCGCGGCGGTGGCGCACCGGGCTCAGCAGCTCAGGATCGGCGCGGCCCAGACGGGCGAGCATCTGGGCATCCTCCCGGTCGGACTTGGTATGGCTCTGCGAGATCGCGCGCAGCTTGCGGGCGTTCGCCACGATCAAGGGATGGCCCAGCGCGGCCAGCAGCCGCGAGACCCACGGGCTGTGGGTGCCGGTCTCCATCACGAATGTCGCTCCCGGATACCGGGCGCCAAACGCGGTGAGTACTTCACGGGTGTTCACAATCACTTCCTCGGCGAGGATGTCGCCGGCGGCATTGAGGACGCACGCATGGTGGCGGCGATCCCCGACGAAGCGCGGGAGCGCGGAGATGGTCGCGCCGTCAGGCGCGGCCCGGAGCGTAGTGGAGGGCGAGGTGAGTGGGTGCCCGTGCCACGGGCATCGAACCGAGCAAATCCAGTCCGATGGTCAGCTTTTCAACAGCAAGTTTTTTGGTTTTCATAAGGCGGGAGATTATACACCCGCCTTCTCATTCCTACTGGTTGGGCTCCGTTTTTTCACGGTAAACGCGTCGACTGTTCGGACAGCGCATGCTCGTGGAGCAATAGCAGCGATGGCTTTCCTTCTTCGTCGGGCAGCATCTCCACGACATTTCCGATTCGGAAACGCTGCAACTCGGATAAATATGCCTCCAGTGTGGCTCGCTTGTCGGCTGTGAGTCGAAACTCGGGAATCTTCTTTCTGATCTTCGCTTCGATCTCATCCGCACCGATCTCGACGCCGAGGTAAACCAACATTCCTGTGCGTTCGGTCTCTAACGACTCAAGATTTACGAACGTCGCGACATCCTGCCCGAGAACATTCGGAATCATGTGGCCGCGCATTTTCTTCTTGGTTCGTTCCGACCACGGAACCGGCAGCTTCTTTGTTGTGACGCGTGCGTTCATTCTGTCTTTGCCCAACAGTATATTCAAATCAACTCAGTTGATGTTTTCACTCTTTGTAAAATTTGTCCGATTCAGGCTCTAAACCGTTTAAGTGCAATGTTTCATTTCCCCGGGTTGATGTTTTGTCCGTTGATTTTTACGCGCCGAAAGATCAACTCGTTTTTACACGGGCCCACACGTGCATGAATCCTAAACAGCCCGTTAGTTTTCCCGGTTGGAAGGCGGCTCTCGCGCTTTCGAATCTGACTCCGTTAATCCGGTCTTCCCATACCCGAGAAATCCTTACCTTTTTGCACCACTGCAAAAAGTCGCGCTCACCGGTATCGGTTGAATTTATCAAGCAATGGCTGGGTAAGCATGAAACAGACGATGACGGTCCAGCGCATATCGCCTTGCGGTGGTTTTACCGCAGCGCCCCGAAAGGGGCATCGGAAGATCGAAGCGGCGCCGAAGGGAATCCGCGCCCTGACTTCAAAAAAACGGCGGTGCCGGCACGGTCATATCCCGGATCATACAATCAGCGTCAGCCCTTGAGGCCGATGGAGCCGCGCCCGGCCTCTCAAGATTTGGGCGGGCCGGATTGGGAGCAAGCGTTGGTCAAAACGATGCGGGTGCGGGGTTTGTTGTGGCGAAGTGAGCAGACTTATCGAAATTGGGGCAAACGGTTCGCCGCGTTCATTGCGCCAAAATCGCCGTACGCCGCTTCGGGCGCAGAGGTCGCTGCTTTCCTGACTGACCTGGCGGTGCACAATCGGTCGAGTCCGGCGAGCCAGCGCCAGGCGTTGAACGCGGTGGTTTTTCTCATGCAGGAAGCCCTCGGGCGAGATCTGGGGGAGATGGATTTCCAGCGGGCGTATCCCAAGAAACGCATGCCAATCATTTTGACTCCAGACGAGTGCCGGCGGATCTTCCATCAAATGGAGGGCACTGTGCGCCTGATGGCCGAATTGATGTATGGTTCAGGGGTGCGAATCATGGAATTACTGCGATTACGCGTGCAGCACTTGGATTTGGATCGGGGACAGTTGACGGTACGGGCTGGAAAAGGAGACAAAGACCGGATCACGATGATTCCCCAGTCGTTGAACGCAGTTTTAACGCGGCAATTTGAACGTCTGCGCCGATTGCATGAGGAGGATCGCACGGCAGGAATGCCGGCGGTGTGGCTGCCGGAAGGGCTGGAGAAGAAGTTCGGACGAGCTGGTGAGCGCTGGGAGTGGCAATGGTTTTTCCCTTCACGAGAAGCGAGTCTCGATCCCACGACAGGTATCACCCGTCGGCATCATACGTTGGATGGGGCGTTTCAAAACTCCGTGCGCAAGGCGGCGGCCGATGCCGGCATTAACAAACGCGTGACACCCCATGTGTTCAGGCACTGTTTCGGCACTCATCTGTTGGAGAGCGGGACCGACATCCGCACCGTCCAGGAACTCATGGGACACAATGATATCAGGACCACTCAGATTTATTTGCACTGCATGAAAAAGCCGGGGCTCGGGGTAAAAAGCCCGTTCGATCAGCTCGGCCAATGGGTGCAGGGATCGATCTAAAGAATCACCACCGTCAACGCCGGACGCAGAGTTTAACCGCTGATCGACGCTGAAGAAGGCGCGGCGGGCTGGCCAGTAGAACCGGTGGCGGCGGGAAGCACTGGACGGTACTGCCGGGCAGTCCTACTGGTCGGCGCCCTTGGCCGGGACTCAGCCCTCACGGGCGAGGGCGCCCGCGCTCCAGGCCTTTCCTTTTTCGGAAATAGGAGCCATCATTTGTCTCGCGACGTAATTGTAGCAGGTGAAGGGCACGGTTTGATTCGAACTTCGTTCCCTTCCCGTCCTTCGCGAGAAAAAATTCCGGTAAGTGATTTCTAAAACCGCTCCCGGCGTACGAGACCCAAAGAGAATCAACCGCTCAGATGATCCGGTCGACCAGCGGCTCGCCGGCTTGGAAGCGGCGCAGGTTTTCCATGAAATGCGCGGCGAGGTTGGCATCCTGTTCTCCGGTGCCGCCGGCATTGTGGCAGGTAATGAAACAATTTTTCGCGCTCCACAACGGATGCTCCGCTGGCAGTGGCTCGGGTTCCATCACGTCGAGATAGGCCGCGCCCACCTGGCCCGACTCCAACGCGGCCATCAGCGCCGGCTGGTCCACCGTGGTGCCCCGCCCGACATTGTAGAAACGGGCGCCGTGTTTCATCTGGTGAAATCGCGCCGCGTTCATGAAGGCCTGCGTGGCCGGCGAATCCGGAAGCAGGTTGACGACTTGATCCGCCGCCGCCAGCGCCGTCGCGAGCCCGGCATCGGTCACCACTTCCACGCCTTCATCGCCGCGCGGGGTGCGGCGGTAGGCCATCACCCGTCCGCCAAACGGCGAAAGGAACTGCGCCAGCCGGCGGCCGATCGCGCCGAAGCCGAGCAGCAGAATGGTCTGTCCACTCAGCGACACACTGGCGGCGCGATCTTCGAGGTAACGCCACGCGCGGTGGCCGTCCTGGTTGCGCAGTTGCGAGGGAAGATTGCGGCCGAGGGCCAGCATCTGCGCCAGCACGTGTTCCGCGCAGGGATTGGCGAAGACGGCGGACGCATTGGTGACGAGCGAGCCGCGCTGTTTCATCGCCGCGCGAAAATCAGCGCGGTCATAACGGGTATAACCCGCGGTCGAGAGCGCCACCCACTTCAACCGCGGATTGCGCAGCACATCCCCCGGATCGGGCTGACCGTAGGCGATGTCCGCCTCCGCCAGAGCAGGATCGGATTTGCCCGGCGCCAGGACGGAACGCGAAGAACCGATCGATTGCAGCAGCCGGCCGCCCGTTTTCGCTAGCTCCGCCAACAGCAAAACCCGGGACGCTGGCAGCAGCTCATAATTGGTCCAGATGGTCAGACTCATGCCGGGATCACGCCGGGCGCGAAAGCGGTTCGCAAGTCAAACTGGGCGCATCCCGGTTTTTATTATGGCTGGTTTCGTCTCTGCAGAGCCGTCGCTTGCTACGGCCTTCCATCAAACAAAAACAGAGATGCGCCGGGTCAAACTCCGCTGCAAGTCTTGCCATCCCGCGCGCGCTCAGTCACTCAGGACCCGGCGGTCACTCCTCTATTATCTATGGCAGCACTTTTGGTTTTGCTGGGTCTTTACCTCTTTGCGGTCCTGATCGTCCTGCCGATCTGGGCCTTCATTAAAATCGGCGCGCAGCATGACGAACATGCCGCCCTGCAACGGCAGGTGGGAAATCTGGAGGCCGCCATCGAAATCGTGCGCGAAAAACTGCGAACGGCCACCACTCCCGCCTCGACCATCGAGCGCACGTCGCTGGAAAATCCGCCGGCCGGGCCCCGGGAAACGCCGGCCGATCTCACCGCCGTGCCGTTTGCCGTTGTTCCGCGACCGAGGACCGCTGGCTCCAATCCGCCGATGGTTCCCGCCGCCACCATCACCCCACCTTCCCCGTCCCCGCTGCCCGCCGCCCAGCCGCCGGTACTGCCACCGCTGGTCGCGTCCGTTCCGAATGCCGCTCCCCTTCCTCCACCTGCTCCGGCGGCGCCGCGTCCGGTTTACGTTCCACCGGTCCGCGCGAAAACCAAACCGGCGGTCAACTGGGAACAGTTCATGGGCGCGAAATTTTTGGCGTGGATCGGCGGACTCGCGCTGCTGCTGAGCGTGGCGTACTTCGTGAAGGATTATCACGAGTCCATTCCCGCCACGGTGCGCGTGGCAATCGGTTTCCTGCTGGGCGCCGGCTTGATCGTGGGCGGACTGAAAGTATCCCGCGTCAAATCCGCGATCACCTCCCATACCCTGATCGCGGCCGGCGTCGTGTCGCTCTACGCCGTGACCATCGCATGCGGCCAGGATCATTTCAATTTCCTCCCGCAGGGCGCGATCCTTCTGCTCATGTCGCTGATTACCGCGACGGCGTTTTTTCTCGCTGTCCGGCTGGAGGCCCAAGTCGTCGCCATCCTCGGGATCCTCGGCGGCTTTCTCACGCCCAAGTTGCTTTCAACCGGCGTCGACAACCCGGTGGGCCTTTTCAGCTACCTCACGCTGCTGGATCTCGGACTGATCGCGGTGGCGCTGCACCGTCGCTGGTTTTACCTCGTGGCCCTCGGCGCCGCCGGAACGGTGATCATGATGATCGGCTGGGCGGATCAATTCTACGCCCCGGAAAAAACCGCCACCGCCATGACCGTCTGCGTTTGGTTCTGCGCGCTGTTTCTCGGTGCGAGCGAATTTGCGCGTCGGATCGGCCGCCACCGGAGTCTGCTCACGTGGTGCGCCGTCGCGCTGCCGCTGGTCGCGTTTGGTTTCGCATTTTTCTTCCTCGATTACCCGGGCGTCACCCATCGGGCCGGACTGTACCTCGGATTCGTCCTGCTCGCGGACATCACCCTGCTCGTGCTCGCGTGGCGCGACGAGGATTTTCCGCGGCTGCATCTGCTGGCGGGACTGAGTGCCTTCGCCTTGCTGTCGATGTGGACCGCCGGGCATCTCACCGACGAATTGCTGCCCTGGGCACTCGGCGCCTACCTGTTATTCGCCGCGCTGCACACGGTGTTTCCGGTTTTGCTCCAGCGCCATCATCCCGCCGCGACGCCGACCTGGTGGAGCCAGCTTTTCCCGCCGCTCACGCTGTTGTTGCTCTTGTTCCCCATTTACCGCCTCGGTGAAGTGCCGTTCCTGATCTGGCCCGCGATCCTGCTCGTCGACCTGCTGGCCATCGGTCTCGCGGTCGTCAGCGCGTCCCTCTCGGCGGTGGCCGCCGTGCTGGTCCTGACTTTGCTCGCGACGGGTCTGTGCATTTTCAAGGTGCCAGCCACCCTCGTGTTTGCTCCGTCGCTGCTGCTCGTCATCGGCGGCTTTGCTTTATTTTTCTTTGCCGCCAGCCTGTGGCTCGCGCGCCAGCTCGGCTCCAAGCTGCCGAAGGGCGACGAGGCGTTCGCCGGCATTTTCGGCGATGCGCGTGCGCAGATTCCCGCCTTCGCCTCCTTGCTGCCGTTTCTGCTGCTCATCATGGTTTGCGCGCGGCTCACGGTGCCGGATCCGTCCGCCGTGTTCGGCCTCGGCCTGTTGCTGGTCGTGCTCACGCTCTGGCTGGCGCGGCTGCTCGTGATCGAATGGCTGCCGCTCTGCGCCCTCGCGGGCATGGCGGCACTGCAATACGCGTGGCACACACGCCACTTCGCCCCGACCGCGCCGGGCCTGCCACTCGCATGGTATGCGGGATTTTATGTTATCTTCGCTGTCTTCCCGTTTCTTTTCCGGCGCGAATTCGCGCGGCTCACCGGACCGTGGGCGGTGGCGGCGCTGAGCGGCCTCGCGCATTTCTGGATGATCTACCGGTCGATCAAGACGGGCTGGTCGGGCACCGCAGCCATCCTGGGCCTAGTGCCCGCGCTCTTTGCGCTCGCGCCTCTCGGCAGTCTCGTGGTCGTCCTGCGCACCGTGGCGGCGGACAATCCGAAACGGCTCAACCAGTTCGCGTGGTTCGGCGGCGTGGCGCTGTTTTTCATCACGCTGATCTTTCCGATCCAGTTCGACCGGCAGTGGCTCACCGTGGCGTGGGCGCTGGAAGGCGCTGCGCTCCTCTGGCTGTTCCATCGCGTGCCGCACGCCGGCCTGCGCGCGGTGGGCGCGGTGTTGCTGGTCGTCGCTTTCGTGCGGCTGGCACTCAACCCGGAGGTTTTCGAATATCATGTGCGCGGCCAGACGGGGATTTTCAACTGGTACCTTTACGCCTACGGCCTCGCCACCGCCTCGCTGTTCTGGGGCGCAAGATTACTCGCGCCACCGCGGGAACGGGTGCTCGGATTCAACGCGCCTCCGCTCTTCAACACGCTCGGGATGGTCCTCGCCTTCCTCCTGCTCAACCTCGAGATCGCCGACTACTTCACCGAGCCGGGCGCGCGCAGTCTCGTCTTCCGGTTTTCCGGGAATCATTACCGCGACATGATCTACACGATCGCGTGGGCGCTCTTCGCCCTCAGCGTGCTGGTCATCGGAATTTGGAAACAGTCGCGCGCGGCGCGCATCTCGGCCATCGTGCTGCTGTGTGTCGCGCTGCTCAAATTGTTCATGCACGATCTCGCCCATCTGCCGGCGTTTTACCGGGTCGGCGCACTCTTCGGCGTGGCCGTGATCGCCATCGTCGCCTCCTTCGTCTACCAACGTTTCCTGCCCGGCAATGAAAAGACTCCTCCGCCCCAGCCCTAGCCTGATGAATTTGTTTCTCAATGAGCACAATACCCCGAAGTTTGTTTCGGGTAGATTCGGTGTTGGCGGGGTGCCCTCA
>JANYDX010000512.1 GCA_025363395.1 Verrucomicrobiota bacterium | reverse complement strand
GTCATTGGCCTCGGCGTGGGCACGGCTCAAGGTTCCTTCATTCCGGATGCCGCAGGCGGCTTTGTCAAAGATGAGCGCGGCGCGGTGGTCCTCGCCCGGCTGAACAGCTCGACGCTGCAGGAACTCGCCCAAGTGACCGGCGGCGCCTACACGGACGCCAGCGCATGGATTGACCTGTCCTCTCTCCTGAAAAAAACCGTCGAGGCCGGGAAAAAAGGTGATTTCTCGGAAAAGAACACCGCCCGGAAAATCGAACGCTTCCAATGGTTCCTCGCTCCGGGACTTCTCCTGCTGTTGATCAGTTTCTGGGCGGAATTTCCGGTGCGTCCCCGCGAGCGTGCATTGCCGCTGGCCTCATCTGCGTCACGCAAAACTCAAACAGGCATCGCCAAAAACCAACCCGTCGTCGCTGCTTTGCTCGGCCTCGCCTGGCTCGCCGCGCTCAACGCCCATCCCGCAATTTTTGCCGCCGAGTCGTCACCCGACGATGCTTTTAGCAAACCGCTTTCCACGACCGTGGCCCGGCTGGCCGACCAAAATTCCCTCGCCGCCAAAGACTATGCGGAACTGGTGCAAACCACGCTCACCTACGGCCAGCGCGCGCACTCGGCCAAACAGCGCCCGCCGGAAAAAGTAATCGGAGACGCGCTTCAAGCCGTGGACGCCGGGGAAAAACTCGACGCCAAGGCGGCGGAATGGCCGCGTCTCCGCCGGGAGCTGCAGGATTTGCTCAAGAAAGAGGAGCCACCGCCCCAGGATCAAAAAAAGAAGGATCAGCAGGATAAAAAGGACCAGGACCAGAAAGACAAAGACCAGCAAAAGCAGGACCAGCAGAAGGACCAGCAACCCAAGCAGGATCAGGAAAAACAGAAGCAGGATCAGGAAAAGCAGCCTCAGTCCGAACAGGATAAAAAGGACCAGCAAAAGAAGGAACAGGAGGAGCAACAAAAGAAAAACCAGGACGCATTCGGTGATATGAAGGACCAGCCGGACAAAAAAACCGAACCGCCAAAATCACCGCCACCACCACAGCCCGACACTCAGAAAGTCGGCGGCCAGCAGGATAAAAAAGCTCCGGAACAACAGGACCCTGAACTGGCGGTGCCGCTCCAAAAACTGGATCAGGTGCGCAATCAGGACTCACCGGCCAAGCTCCAGCAAATCATGCAAGGCCAGCAGCAAAAAGGCAAAGCCCCCGCCAAGGATTGGTAATTTTCATGCGACGTAACCCGAACCACCTCTTTTTCCTCTCTGCAGGAGCCTGCTTGCAGGCGATCATTTCGCGGATCGCTTCTAGGCAAGCTCGGGCTTGGCGCTGCGCGGCACTCCTGCCCGTCCTGTTCCTGTCCGCCTTCGCCCAGACGGTGCGCTGGGATCCACCCGGCGGCCAGCTGGGCTTTAACCAGGTCAGCCAGATCGCATTGATATTTGAAAACTGCGAGCCGGATGGTGCGCCCACGCTGCCCCAAGTGGAAGGCCTCGCCTTCGGACGCCCTTCCCAAAGCAGCCAGACGAGCATCGTGAATTTCACGATGACCCGGACCTTTTCCCTCGTCTATCCGGTGCGGCCGGACCGCCGGACGAATCTCAGCATCCCCGCATTCGAGATCAAAACGGACAAGGGACCCATCCGGGTCGCAGCCGCCAGCTACACCGTGGGCGACGCCACTGTCGGGAACTCCGGAGTTTCAATCGACGAAATCGCATCGGCCAGACTTACGCTACCCAAGGACACATTCTGGGCCGGGGAAGTTTTCCCCCTCACCTATACGCTCGATGTGGCCCGCCGTTATTTCCATTCGCTCGCGACCAACATCGAGTGGCCGGCCGCCCCGTTCGTCGCGGAAGATTGGAGCAAGCCCGATCCCAGCGAAGCTCTCATCCGGGGTGAACGGCGCGTGATTTCAACCCAGACCACCCGCGCGTACGCCAAGCAGGCCGGCAGCCTCACCCTCAATCCCGCCAGCCAGATGGTGAACCTGATCGTCGGCTCGACCGGCTTCGGACTTTTCTCCCAACCAAACGTCGAGCAACGCCAGCTCGATTCAAAGGCCGTCTCGGTCACGATCAAGTCGCTGCCGCCCGCACCGGCAGAATTTTCCGGCACCGTCGGCGAATTCACTTTCACCTCGAAAGTGGTTCCCCTCACCGCCGCCGTCGGCGAGCCCATTACCTGGACCGTCGAACTCAGCGGCACCGGCAATTGGCCCGACATCACCGGCCTGCCTTCACGCGACGTTTCCAATGATTTTCAAGTCATCCAACCCAAGTCCAAACGAACCATGAAGGACGGCTCGCTCTTCGAGGGAACGCTCAACGAGGATGTCGTGCTCGTTCCTTCCCGGCCTGGCACCTACCGGCTCGCTCCAGTTCGCTTCACTTATTTCGACACCAAATCCGGCACTTACAAAACCGTCGCCAGCGAATCCGTGACTGTGACTGTCACCGCGGGTTCGCAGCCCATGCAGCCCCCGGCAAATTCCGGCGCTCCATTGCAGTTTTCCATCGGAAGTTCGCCAGCAGCCGGGCCGGCGATACGTCCGCTGCCGAGTGCCGTTCCGCCGGTGGCACCCGAAAATCTACCCCGCGATCCGCTGACGCAATCAGCGCACGGCTTGGTCCCGTTCAAGATCGGCGCCCTCTGGCTCGTGGTGGCAATTCCTGCCATCGTGCTGTCCCTGCTGGTCTGGTTGACTCTCGCCGCCCTCCGTTCGAGAGAAAATGACGTCCAACGTTTGCGCCGCGCCGCACGCGGCAGACTGGAAACAATCCTCGCCGAACTCCGCACCGCAAAACCCCGGACTTCCGCACTGAACGCCCAACTCCGGGCTTGGCAGCACGAGGTCGCCCGGCTGTGGGAAATTCCGCACGCAGCTCCCGGACCGTCCTTGGTGCAATCCACTGTGTCCATTCGCGAAAAAGAAGCCGGCGCCACTTGGGCCAGCTTGTGGAGTGAAGCTGATCGCGCCTTGCACAGCCGCGAGGAAGCCCTGCCCCAGGACTGGTTGCCGCGGGCGGAGACCGCGTTGCAAGCCGTGCGCATTCCCGGGTGGGTCCCCTCCTCGCTGTTCGCCCCGAACAATCTCCTGCCATTTCTCTTCACGCTCGCGCTGCTCCTCGCGCCCGTCACCACGCAGGCCGCGGATAATCGTGCCGATGGCGCCAAAGCCTACAGCTCAGGCGACTATCCCCGCGCAGAG
>JANYDX010000477.1 GCA_025363395.1 Verrucomicrobiota bacterium | reverse complement strand
ACGTTCCAGACGTTGTATTTGCGGAGCTGCTGATAGGACTCCCGCAGCACTTTCTTGCCGGACGGCACGAGCGAGAAGCGGGCGACCTCTTCAAAAATATTCCGTTTCCGCAGCGCGCGCGGGAGCCGCATCATGTGCGACCGCGTATAGTTCGCGATGAGGAAGGCGGCAGCGGCCTTCAGCTCTTCCGCCGACTCGGGGATGTAACCCAACTCGAAATGCGCGATCTTCCCCGTGAGATTCACGTTGGACACGCCGTCGAAGAGTTCGCCGTAGGAACCGCCCGCCGACCACGGCTCCAAGAGCGTCGCGAGGTAGCGCATTTCCTCCGCGTGCGGACCGGACGCCTCCGCTGAAAGCAATTCCTGCAAATGCCCGTGCTGGGGTTGCTCCGCCGGAGTGAAACGCGAGAAAATCAAATCGCGGACTTGCTGCGCTCCGGCGCTGTCTTTCGCGAAGCGGATGACCTCACCTTCGTCCGCACGCGCGATGAACGAGGCAGCTTCGTCACTGCGCCCTTGTTCGAATTCCGAAAACTCGAGGAACGCGTCGAGTTCGGTCGCCTGCGGTCCCATGCGTTCGCGACGATAAACATCGAGGGCGAACGCCCGGCGCGCGAGCGGGCCGCGTTCGTCCGGGTGTTTGTTCAAATACCAGCGGGAGAAATCCTCGTAGAGACGACCAATCGCATTCGAGAGGAGGGCGTGCCGGAGCTTGGTCCGATCTTCGTCTTTCGACTGACCGACCATGAGCATCGGCAGCGCCGCCGCCGCACTCAGATGCAGGCCGGACAACGGCAGACCGCGCGTGTCCAGGTAGTTCATCGTCAGCTTGCCGTTCGCCTGCACGATGATCGGCTCCGTCGTTGGATCGACCGTCTTGGCGTAGGTCGTGTACGATTCACCTTCCTCCACGATCATCGTGTAGTGGTAGAACGGTTCCGTCTGCGTCAGAATGTCGATGACGTTGACGCTCTTTCCCGAGCCGGTCGTGCCGATGACGACCGCGTTCTGCGGCGTCTGACTATTGCCCTCGCCAACGAACGTCCTGCCACCGACAAGATTTCCATTTGGCCCCTCGTAGATGAACTCCGCGTTTTCCAGATGCCCGACCGGGGTCGAGGAAAACGGCAGAATGTTCGCGACGAGTGCGTCATCGTAGTCGTGCCAGAGCGCGTTGTAATTGCTGAACGACCAGCCCGGCCACGTGCCGTAGAAGAAATTCCGAGCCGACGGTTCGAGCGCGGGCTCGTAAGCTTGCGCGCGCTCCATGCTGCCGACCGCGGCTTTCAGTGCGGTCAACTTCGCGCGCAGATCTTCACGGCTCCGATCCCACGCGCGGATGATGTATTGAATACGATACGGGGAACTGTCGCCGTTGGAGTAGCGCGCGATTTTAGCGGCCTTCGTCCGCATCGCCGCGAGGAGCTTCACTTTCTTGAGGCTCTCGTAATCGCCCTCGACGCGATTCAGCTCCTTTTGCTCTTTCTCAATCAGCTCATCCACATCCAGCGCCTCGACGTTGACCGTGATCGCATACTCGCGAAACCCGAGCTTCGTCAGTAGATACGCGATGCTCGGACGCGTGCGTTTCGGCAGCGCCTTCAGGACGAGCATCCCGTGGTAATACCCATCGAGGTAGAACCCGGCGTCGGGCTTTTCCAACGGGCGGCCCTCGCCATGCCAGCAGTTTTCCTGAATGGATTTTTCGGGATCGAAAAATTTCAGCGGGTCGGTGACCCGCTGTTCCGACAGAGATGGGTTCAGGAATTCCAGATAATGGAGAAAATGGTCGGCATCGGTCATCGGCCTGACCTGTCCACCGCTTCCGCCGAAGAGTGCCTGGAGAAATTGCCCGGTCTGTTTGAATTGCTCCCCGTACGCCCCGAGCAACGCCTCTTTCGTGAGGCGGCTGGATTTCTGGCCGACGGCCTCGGCATCGACCGGCATCGTGAAATACAGCCGCAGCCGCTCGCGCCGCAGCACGCCCTCGTCCATCAGTCGCGAGTAGCGCACGAAACGTTCGTTGCGCTGGCGCGTGCTCCACTCGTTGGTCGAGTGTTTGATCGTGTCCTCGCGGTAACGGTGCAGCGGCTTCCTGAAATCGGAATCGTTTGTCCACTGCACCTGCATCCGCCACTCTGGTTTTAAGACCGAGAGCAGCGCGACAAGATCGGATTCCAGCGTGTTGTGATGCACCGGATCAGCCTGCTCCAAATCGGGTGCGGTGATTTCAAAGCCGCGCGAGACGAACCCGCCGCTATGCAGCCCTTCGAAAACAATCATGTCTTCGCCGAAATATCCGTCTGTGGGTTCGACGCGCATGATTAGTCCTCCGTCGCCTCCACGAGCGCGTCTTCCAACATTTCCTCAGTCGTCGTCAGCTTTTCTTGCAGTTCCTCGTAAATGACCCGCGTGACCACCGGCTCAGGTTTCGCGCGGGCGGCTTTCGCCTTGTCGCCGTCTTCGACCGGCTCTGTCGCATCCACCTTCGAGCGGGATGCTCCACCACGGCTCCGGTTGCCCGCCGCCGAGCGCCCACCGGGAGCAGCCTTCCGAAAAGAAGCGAGCGCGGGCTCCGCGCCGCTATCGCCGTCCGTGAACGGATTCACCGGACGGCGGGCACGCGGGCCAAAGCTGAATTGCATCACTCCGGCTTCGACGAGCGCGGACTCGAAAAAATCCGTGTCATAGTGCTCCGGCTTACCGTTCTTCAGCGTGAAGACATACGCGACCGAGCCGAGACAGAGGAGAATCCCAACGAACAGGCACAGCAGGAGCGACACTCCCAAGATTCCCCAGAGGAAAATTACCATGAGGACGGTCGCCCCGCCCGAGCCCAGCAGATACCAGCCGGAGTTCCCGGTCATACCGAGGAACTCACCGGACGACTGCGCGCCCTGATTGGCGTCGTGCTCGTTGAGATGCGTTGAATTCATGCGGCCCGTTTAGGTGCGACGTGAATCAGGGGGAGAACGAGCTGACGCCCGCCGCTTCGAGCCCCATGTTGCCCCACATGGTTTTCACGATGGCGAAGGCGAGACCGCAGACCATCGCACCGGCAAACGCCCACTTCGCGATGGACTGGCGGCCCATCATCATGGCGACGCCCGCCGCCACAATGCCGACCGCGGCAAAGATGCCGCTCAGATACATGATAATCGCGTTGCCGGATTCGGTTGCCGTTCTCAGATCGACCGCCGCCGCGTGCGCCAGTGAAGGCATCGCCAACGCGGCGAAAAGGACCAGCACCAGCTTTCGCCGGTTGGTCTCAGCCGTCTGGGGACGGCTTTCCGAATAAAGGTGCAGCGCTCTCGCCATCATTGCTACACCGAGAGCCGACGCCGCATAGGGCGTCACTTCGATCAGGGTTGTCATGTTCATCTCGTCGTTCCTCGTTTGTGGCGGCGCTTGAGGGGGCCGAATCCCAGGCGACTTGATTCCCGCGTCTGGTTCGCGACAGAAAAATCACCGTCGTTAATGGATTCCTGAGACGAATTAACATTTCAATAGCCGGCACCTACCGAAATTACGGTAGATGAAAAAATGGAACATCCGGCCGGCCGAATTTTTCCCAACCACCTATAAATAGGCTAAAAGAAATCTTGGCCCGCGTCCTCTCCGGTCGCTACTGCGAGTTCATCGACCGAGGTCGAATTCAACCTGCCCGCCACGCTTCACACCCAAACCGCCCGGCGGCGGTTTCGTGAATCGCACCTCCGTGACATAGGTGTCGATCTCGCGTTCGCGGTCCCGCTCCAGCTCTGGTTGCGCGCGAACCCGCAGGAGTGTCTTTTCCTCAATCGCGACATAGAGCGGCGCGAGGTTGTGCCCCCGAATCACCATCAGCCATTCGCCAATTTCGATTTTGACTACGTCCGGCTCGGCACTTTCCCGACGCGCTTCGACGAGATGCGGCCAGGGAATGGTGCGACACATCCCCTTGCCGTCGTCGAACGTGACGTGACTCGGGTTCGGCGTCGTGTCGAAGTGCAGCTTGGGCTTCCGAAGCAGAGTTGGCGGCGTCATATTTTCTGCCCTTCACTTTGAGATATTCCGTGTTGCTGCTTCTCCGCCGCACTGACCACCGCCGCGCGGATTTGCGGGCTGAAGCGACGCATCGGACGTGGCACGAGTTTTTCGTTTTCGATGATACGGTGCCGCTGCATGAATTCGGTCGCGAGTTCGCGACCCGCGTCCGGCTGGGCGAGGCGGCGCAAGATTTCCTCCTTGTGCGAAACGTAGATTGCGTGAGCGCCGCGAAACCGGGTATTGCCGACGTAGAATTGGCGGCGGGCGAGCGCCCGCGCCGCGACCTCTCCCAGCACGAGCAGCGATTCCTCCGACGTGCTCCCTTGCGAACGATAGGACGTGAGCGCGTGGCCGTAGGTCCACGCGGCAAAGTCGGGCGGCAGCTCGCGCCCGTCCGTCAGCACGACCTTGTTCGCCACAGGATCGACGAGTGCGACCTCTTTGAAGTCGCCGTTGGCGAATCCCGCGTCGTCGTTGCGTCCGCGAATCAAAAGTTTGTCGCCCACCGAAACCGCGAGCGTTTGCGCGCGGCCTACATCGAAGGACGCCCGTTGCTTGCGCGTGATCTTCGCTTCGCGGTCTTTCGGCCCGCGC
>JANYDX010000430.1 GCA_025363395.1 Verrucomicrobiota bacterium | reverse complement strand
GCCATCGCCGCGCTGGCGACGGTTGCCACCCATCACGGTCGCCAGCCCTTCGTCGCCGATGCGATTGTCAGCGGTCTGGCCGGGCGCGAACTAGCTTTTATCCGCACCGTGATGGCAGATCCGAAAGCGGAAAATGCGGCGACGGCGATCGCCCTTGCCACCAGCGCCCTCTTGAAATCCCGCGATGCCGTGCAGATCAGCGGCGTCCTCGCCTGCCTCGCTCCTGATGCGCCCACACCGGCATGGGCGCAGACGGCAATTCTGAATGGAATCGACCGCTTCCTCCCAAAAACGCCGGAAGGCAAACCGGTGCCCGGCACGCTGCCACTCGAGCCGGGACCATTGCTCGCGCTCGCCGCCCGCGGCGAAACTCCGGCGGCCTTGCAGGCGGCAAAACTGCTCGGCCTGTTGAAATGGCCCGGCAAACCCGGCTTGGAAAATGAAACCGCAGCCATCGCAGCACGACTGACCCCCGAACAGAAAATCCTGTTTGAAAAAGGCAGCGCGCAGTTCGCCGCGATTTGCGCCGCGTGCCACCAACCTCACGGCGAAGGACTCACCGGACTCGCCCCTCAGTTGCTCTATTCCCGCTACGTGCTCGGGGCCGAGCGTGCGGTGATCCGGATTGTACTCAGCGGCAAGGAGCGCGAAGGCCGGGTCATGCCGCCGTTGCGCGCGCTGGACGACGAGTCCATTGCCGGCGTCCTCACTTACATTCGCCAGTCGTGGGGCCACAACGCACCGCCGGTTTCGCCAGCCACCGTTGCGGAAGTGCGGCGAGAAATCGCCGGCCGCGAAGAACCGTGGACCGATGAGGAATTGCAGAAATTCGAAAACTGAAATGCCTTGTTCCGGCGGAAAGAAAGCGCGCTCAGTTTTTGCCTGCCGCCAGATCGACCGCCACGAGGCACACATCGTCTTCAAATCCGTTGGCGGCGGCGGCCCGATAGGTCCGGATATCCGTCAGGACCACATCGATGAGCAAGGGGGTGGGCAGCACCAGCCGGGCTTCGACCGAGGCACGCAACCGGTTCCGGCCGTATTCTTCGCCACTCGCGTTCGCCGCTTCGAACAATCCATCGGTAAACAGCAGCAGCGCGTCGCCTGGCTCCAGCGTGGTCTCCACGACTTCGTAGACCGGATCGGGCAATAAACCCAACGCCGGGCCGGGTCCTTGAGCGAGCAGCAGCGGGATCACTGCACGCGCGGACCGGCGCAAATGGAATGGAGCGGGATGGCCGGCATTGGCCAGGACTACTTTCCCACTGATGGCATCAACCAACGCGTAGGCGGCGGTTACGAAAACCAAATCGCCGGTCTGGCCAAGCAGAGTTTGCAAACCGCCGTTGATTTTTTCCAAAAACATTCCCGGGCGGTCCGCCAGCTGCATCTGTTCGCGCAACAAGCCGCGCAACAGGGCGGTGACGAGCGCCGCCCGCACACCGTGGCCCATGACATCGCACAGGAAGATGCCGGCGGCATTTTCTCCGACGGGAAAAACATCAAACAAGTCCCCGGCCACTTTTTCACTCGGGATCCAACGGTGGCAGAATTGCAGGGCGCTCCGTTCCAACGGAACGCCGGCGGGAAAGACCGGGTAGCTTTGGGGGAGCAAAGCCTGCTGCACGCCGCGGGCCAGCGCGAGGTCGGCATCCATTTCCAGATTTTTGCGGCGCAGTGCCTCGGTGGAACGCGCGAGCTGCTCCTCCAGCCGATGGTGATCCAGCGCCGTGATGATGCTGCGGCGCAGGGCGGGGAAATTCAAAGCGGTCTTAACAATATAGTCCCTCGCGCCCATTTTCATGGCTTCCACCGCCACGTGTTCATTGCCCGCGCCGGTCAGCATGATGACCACCGGTCGCTCCGAAGGCGGCAATTCGTTGATCGCGGAAAGCAAGGCCAGCCCATCTTCATCGGGCAGTAAATAATCCAGCAAGACCAGTTGGAAGCGGCGTTTTTTCAACTCCGCCCGGGCGACAGCTCCCCGGTTAGCCCACACCGTCTCGCCGATCAGCTCGCTCCCCAGCTGACGCGTGACCTGTTTGAGCATGGCGACGATGGTGGGATCGTCATCGACAATCAAAACCGGCATGGAATTCGTGGACATCGGAGGAGTGACGATCAGTAACAGCGGACAGTTTGACCCACCCGGAAAGACAGGCGAGTGGATTTTACATTTTGGCCCGGGAAAACGCACCGCCCAAAGGTAAAGGAGTCCAGTTTTAGCCGGAAGGGCCGATGAATAAAAAGGACTGTATACCCTGACAGGCGACTGGGCGGCGTTGCTGCGGTCCATTCCATCCATGGCTTATATTCTCTTAGTTGACCCCGATGACGTGGCAAAAAAAGCCATGAAGGGAATTCTTGCGCGCGGGAACCACCGCTTCGTCGCCGTTGATACTGGCTTGGAAGCCTGGGAATTCATCCGCCGCAACGTGAAGGTGGATCTGGTTTTTGTAGGGTTGGAAATGAAACGGGAGGGCCTGGCTTTCATTCAACGGCTGAAAGGCGACTGCTTCCTGAAATTGTTACCCGTGGTGGTGTACACGGCACAAGGCGACCGTGAGATCGTGAAACGCGTGCTGGATTTGAAGGCACAAAATTTCCTGATCAAACCGTACCACGATGAGGCTATTTTTAGCGAAATCACCAAGGCGCTGGTCAATCCGTGGCGGCAGCAGCATTTCGAAGAGGAAAAAACCTTTTGCCAGATGATGGGGTTCACGCCGGACAGCCTCCACAAGATGCTGGAGGATTTGCGGACAGTCCTCGCCGTGGCGCGGAGCCCTTTGCAAAGGTGGGCGGGGATGCAGGCCATTCAGCCGGCCTGCGACGAACTGGCGATTCTCTCCACCAAGGCCGAGGAAGCCGGGGCGTGGGGCGTGGTCGAATGCCTGAAAATACTCGATGAGAAAGCCAAAGGCGGAAACTGGCCTGAATTCGAGCAAAGCCTTGAACCGCTGGATTTCGCCAGTCAGTTGATTTTCCGCCACCTGAATGCGTCCCTCGTTCCCGAGGATTTTCTCAGCAGCCAGGAAGTGAATGCGGCAGCCGAGGCGCAAACCCGGGCCGTCTGGGCCAATGCCGCGGCGGAAAACCGCTGCCCTGTGGTAAACTGGACCCAGCTGCAGCACGAAATCGATTCGCTGTCCGGCTGCCCGGTGATTGATTCCTCAGTCGCATCATTTCAAATGGCCGCCAACGGTCACCCCACGTCGCTGAATCCACTGATGGATCTCGTGGACAAGGATCCCGGCCTGGCTGCCCAGATGTTGATCGCCAGCAGCCAGCTAAAACACCAGGGCACGAACGCAACCTCTTCCGTTGAAGATCCGCGGATGGCCGTGGGGCTGCTGGGCGAAGTGCGACTGGCCTCACAGGGACGAGCCCTCATGAACGTGGAAGAACGGATGCTGCTGGCTCCCCCGCTTTCCAGCTGGCCGCATTATTGGATGTTCCAACTCGGCACCGCACGCATCGCCCGGTATACCTGCCATTACCTTGAACTATCCGATCTCGAGTCGCCGGCTTATACGGCCGGCTTGATGCACGATCTGGGCAAATTGTTATTGTTGCGTCTCCACCCCTTCGCTTTCCAAGCCATTCAGGCCCATGCCAGACAGCATCAATTGCCCCTGGCCGCTGCGGAACGGCTTTTTCTCGGCGCAACCACCCATGAAATGGCTGCATATTTCGCCGAAAAACAGGGCCTTCCCCGCCGCTTCGCCAATGTAATGCGCTGGGTCGAAGCTCCCCAACAAGCCACGGAAGATTCCGAGTTGGTCGCCATCGTCTCACTTGCCCGCGATCTTTGCCGGCAGAACCACGTGGGATTCTGCGGCGACTCGCCCAAGGACAAAACCGTGCCTCTGGCAGACACTCCCGAATGGCAGCTCCTCCGGGGTAGCGTCTTTCCCAGTTTCGACCTGAAGAAATTTGAATCCCAAGTACAAGCCGAGTGCCGCCAGCTCAAACGTGAGCTGCAAGGGCGGGTGGCGAATTACGCGGTGGCATAAGTGTTACCAGCCAATCGCTTCCTCCGCAGAGGCCCGACTATCGCGACTGCAAATTGCGGGACGCCCGCCCCGAAACTTGTGAATAACCGGGAACAGGCGTGAATAAGTTCAAGCCCTTACTAGCCCTTCGGCTAGTTTGATTTTAGTCACACCAATGGTACATTGCGGCGTGTCCTTTCACGCACATCGCTCAATGACTACTTCTGCCATTTATGTGGGTCTCCAAGCCGGCTTTCGTCAGCAGCCGCCCATCGAACTTTACAACCTGATTGCTCCCGTGGGAGAGCATCCTGCCGGTTCAACTGTCTCCCGCCAGACGCTTGAAAAGCACGGCGTCAATTTTTCGCCTGCTCCCCTGGCCCGTAAAACCCGCCGCAACTCAGGATCAAAGAGCCCCTGAATTCAGGAAACCGCGGGTGCGGCGTGGCCGGCATGACACTTCTTATCGCGCGATTCATTTAAAATGGATCGCGCGCTTTTTTGTCCGTTTCGGGAGGCAAACGAAGTTTTGCGGGTCAAGAACGGGCCGACCCTGCCGATGTTATAGGCACCCTGAGGCGAAGACGCATTCGCGCGCCCGACGCGCTTGGGCCCTTAACATGTCACTCGATTTATCCGCCATCGTCAGAGCGTACCTGGCATCTGGGTCGCTCCCTCTTTCCCGTTCCATCAGCCAGGTTCAAACCATGCTGAGCAGCGCCGACTACAACGCCTGCGATCTGGCGGAACACTTGCGTATGGATCCCAACCTGGCCGCCCGGGTGATGTCGGTGGCTAATTCAGCATTTTTCAGCCGCCAACCCTGTGCGGCCATCGACGATGCAGTCAATCGCCTGGGCAGCGTTCAACTGACCCGCATTTTCGCCCAAGTCCTGGCCAATGCGGCCATGATTCACCCCTACCGCGCCTACGACCTGCCGGCCCAGGCCATCTGGCGGCATTCCATCTTCGCCGCCGTCGGCGCGGAAATGGCCGCCCGCCGGAAAGGAGAAGACCGGTCAGCCGCCTAC
>JANYDX010000429.1 GCA_025363395.1 Verrucomicrobiota bacterium | reverse complement strand
GGCGACATCGTCACGCTGACCGCGATCCGCGCGAGTTGGCGGAGATCCTCCGCGGCGGGGCGGACAAGGTTGCGGAGGCAGGCGTCGCGCTGGTGGGAGGGCACAGCGTGGACGATCCGGAGCCGAAATTCGGCCTCTCTGTCACCGGCCTAATCGATCCCGCACATATCACCACCAACGCGGGCGCCCGCCCCGGTGACGTGATCGTGCTGACGAAGCCTCTCGGTACGGGAATCGTGACCACCGCTGCGAAGTTCGACGAATGCGATCCGGAGGTTCTGGCGATGGCATGCCGCAGCATGGCGACCCTGAACGCGGGAGCCGCCGAGGCGATGCGACAGAGGGGCATAGGAGCCACGGAAGCGATTCATGCTGCGACCGATATTACCGGCTTCGCGCTGTGCGGGCACGGTGAGCGCATCCGTCAGCGGGTGTTCGGGCGCGATCACCATGTAGGTGCAGCCGAACAAGGTGTCGGGGCGGGTGGTGAAAATCTTCAGGTCGCCGAGCGCCGGATTTTCCAATTTGAATAAAACTTCGGCGCCTTCGCTGCGGCCGATCCATGCTTCCTGCATGCGCTTGGTCGAGTCGGGCCAGTCGACACCCTTGAGTCCGTCGAGCAACTGTTCGGCGTAGGCCGTGATGCGCAGCACCCACTGGCGGAGATTGCGGCGTTCAACTGGAAAACCGCCGACCTCGGACTTGCCGTCGACCACTTCCTCGTTGGCGAGTACGGTTTTAAGTTCCGGGCACCACCACACGGGGCGTTCATCGACATAGGCCAGGCCCTTCTTGAAGAGCTGGAGGAAAATCCACTGCGTCCACCGGAAGTATTTCGGGTCTGTGGTGTCGACCACGCGGTCCCAGTCATACGAAAAACCGAGTGCCTTGATCTGGCGGCGGAAATTGACGATGTTGTTCTGGGTGTTGGAGGCCGGATGCGTGCCGGTTTTTACGGCGTGCTGTTCGGCCGGCAGGCCAAAGGCGTCCCAGCCGATGGGGTGGAGGACATTGAAGCCGCGGGCGCGCTTGTAACGGGCCAGAATATCGGTGGCGGTATAGCCCTCGGGGTGCCCGATGTGCAGGCCGGCACCGGATGGATACGGGAACATGTCCAGCACATAGTATTTCGGCAGCGATGAATTATTCTCAGCGCGAAAAGCTTTGGTTTGCTCCCAGAAAGATTGCCAATGCGGCTCGATTTCGAGAAAGTCGTAGTCTTTGCAATTAGTAGCCATCAGAGTGAAGCCCACCACATTGAGAGATTCCATACCACCGTCAATCATCCGCAAGCTGATCCTCACCGGATTGGTTTTTGCCATGGCGACTTCGTCCCTGCACGCGGCGATGAGCCGGGGCTTCAACCGACTGTTGGACGCGGTCGTCCGCATCGATGTGCGGGAGATTACCTTTGAAGAGGGCGCGCAGCGCTTCACCGGGGGCATCGGCTCGGGGGTGATCATTTCTGCGAACGGGCTGATCCTCACCAACGCGCACGTCGCCAGTTCCAAGGCGGTCGAAATATCGGTTACACTTTCGAGCTTGGAGCGCGTCAGCGCCAGACTGGTGGGCTGGGATCATTGGACCGATCTCGCGGTGATCCGGCTCGATCTCGAGGAGGTCCGTCGTCGCAAACTTAGTTTCACTTCCGCGGATTTTGGTGATTCCGAGTCACTCACTCCCGGGCAAACGGTTTATGCCGTGGGCACTCCTTACGGCCTCACGCGCACCGTGACGCGCGGGATCATTTCGAACAACAACCGGCCATTTGAGGACAGTCACGGCGTCGGCGGCTACGAGACCGGTTCATTCAACAACTGGCTGCAAACCGATGCGGCGATCAATCCCGGCAACAGCGGCGGCCCGCTGGTGACTGAGGACGGAAAAGTGATCGGCATCAACTCGCGCGCATATATCGGGGCCGAAAATTTGGGCTTTGCGATTCCGGCCAACATTGCCCGGCGGGTGTCCGCCGACTTGGTCCTGCACGGTGCCATCACACGCAGTTATCTGGGGCTGGTGCCAGGTGCGCTGCAGGATCTCGAGAGATTTTATGCGCTGGCGGCTAACACCGGCCTGCTCGTGCGCGGCGTGGATCCGGATTCACCGGCGGCCCGGGCCGGCCTGCGGCCGGGTGACGTGGTCCTGACGCTCAACGGTCAGAAGCTCGACGGACGCTTTCCCGAGCAGTTGTCGCCAATCCAGAACACCATCGCGAGTCTTCCCGTTGGTTCGACAGTGCGGCTTGGCCTCAAGCGTGGCGGACAAAATCTGGAGCTCAGCGCCGTGACGGAGAAACTGGAAAGCCAGGTCGGGGATGAATGGGCCTTCGCCAAGTGGGGCCTCAGTGTGCAAAAAGTTTCCCGCGCCTTTGCCCGCGCCAATCGTTTGCCGGACGCTTCGGGTGTGATCGTACTGGGAGTACAGCCCGGATATCCTGCCGCCGAGGCGGGTTTGGGCGGCGGTGATATCATTACCAAAATCGGGAGTGAACCGATCACGGAACTCGATAAGCTGAAGAAAATCTACGAAGCCTACGAAGCCAAGCCGGAGCCCCAGTTGATCGAAGCCCAGCGCAATCGCCGCATTTCCCTTTACGTCATCAAGCCATGATTTCCCTCCGTCGGATCGTCCTGCTCCTTGTCCTCGCCGCCACGGTTGTCGGATATGCGACGCCTTTGACGGATCTGTTCAACGAGCGATTGAAGTCGGTCGTGGCCGTGGAATTTTTCGTTCAGGACGAAATCGAGCGCCATCCGGTGAGCGTGCTGGGTACGGTCGTCGATGCGAACGGCACGATCATACTGCCGGGTGCTTCCATTTTACCCGGAATACCGCCGGGCCAGCTCAAGGACTTCAAGGTTTACCGGCCGGGCAGCGTCGAGCCGTCCAACGCGATTTATTTGGGGCAGGATGCGTTGACCGGCTGGCATTTCATCCGCGTCGAGGAGAAACTCCGGAGTCAACTGGTCCCGGTGAGTCGCTACGAAGCAGTCGCGGCCGATCCGGGCCTCAGCGACGAACTTTGGGGCATCGGTTTGCGAAACAAAGACGAGGATTTCCTGCCCTACTTTCTCAGTGCTCGTGTCGCTCTGGTGACGAAACTTCCGCAAAAAACCGCTGTGCTTGCCACGGAAGTCGCCGGCCCGGGACTGCCCGTCTTTGATTCGGCGGGGCGGCTCGCGGGTATCGCCCAAACTTCGTTCGGGCAGAATTACCTGCTTTTTTCCCACACGCAAAACGCCGCTCCGATTCTTTTGATCAACGTCGAGGAGAGCAGTGTGGTGCTGCTGGCGGATGAAGTGCTGCCGAATCTGGGCCGCATTCCGCAATCTGTCACCGGACGGCCCATCGCGTGGTTTGGCGCGTATGGCCTGCAGCCAATTGATCCAGAGGTCGCCAAGCTGCTTAAGCTCGAGCATCAGCCCGGCGTGGTGCTCAGCGATCTGATGGAAGGCAGCCCGGCCATCCAAGCCGGACTGAAGGAACGCGACATCGTGCTGGCGCTCGACGGCCAGCCGCTGCCCCGGCTCAAACCCGACCGGGTGGTCGCTGGTTATTTTGGCCAGGAATTGTTGCGGCGTCATCCGGGCGAAAGCGTGGTGTTAACGATCTCCCGCGATGGCGTACGGCAGGAGATCAAGGTGAAACTCGGTGACGAACCCAAGATGGTGCGCGAGGCCGACCGGCATTATTTTGAACGCCTGGGTTTCACTGCCCGCGAATTTCTTGCCACCGACGGAATCGTCAACCGGATCAAACTTTCAGAACAGCAAGGCGTGGTGGTGCAATTTGTGAAACCCGGCGGTCCCGCCGGCACTGCCGGATTGAGGCCGGATGACTGGGTGCGCGAAATCGAAGGAGAGGAAATCAAGACCTATGAACAGGCCCTGAACAAGCTGACCCAGCTTGAGTCGGAAAAAACCCGCGCGGAATTTGTGCTGCTGGTCAGCCGGGGCGGTGAGACGTCGGTGCTGCGAGTGAAACTCAAGTGACTTCGCGCGATGAACCGGAATTTTTATTGTGACAGGAGTTCCCCGCTGCGGTCAGAATAGTCTGAAATCTATGTTTACCGGAATCATCGAAGAGGTCGGCCGCGTGGTGGCGTTTACCGCCGGAGCGACGGCTTGGAAACTACAGATCGCGGCGGAGCGGACCCCGCGCGGGGTGGTGCTGGGCGACAGTGTCGCGGTCAACGGCTGCTGTCTGACCGTGACCAAATTTGATTCGACCGGACTTTGGTTCGACGTGTTGGAAGAGACGCGGCGGCTGACGAATTTCGCGCAGCTCGCTCCCGGCTCGATGGTCAACCTCGAACTCAGTCTGCGTCATGACGGTCGGATCGGCGGGCACTTTGTCACCGGGCACATCGATGTTCCCGGGCGGGTTGATCAGTTCGAGGCCCGCGGTAAAGATCACTACCTGCGGGTTTATGCACCGAATGGATTTTCGCGCTACCTGGTTTACAAGGGAAGCATCGCGATCGACGGCATTTCCCTGACGGTGGCTGAAGTGGAGGGAGATTTTTTTGCGGCGTGGCTGATTCCCCATACTTTGGCTGCGACCAATCTGCGGGAGAAAAAAACGGGCGATCAGGTGAATCTGGAATTTGACCTGCTCGCGAAGTACGTGGAAAAACTTGTCCCGCACCGGCCCATTTGACTCATCGTGCCCACCCGAACCCAATTGCATGCGCTCACCGACGAGCTTCGCCGCCTCAAAGCGGGAGGCGAAAGAAACGTGAGTGTGTCGGATGAAACAATCGAGCAGCTGCGAGCAGCGATCAGGAGCAGCGTAGGCGAGCCGGTGGAACCCGTGCGCGAAATTTTCGTGCAAAAATCCCTGCCGGTTTCGCCGGTCGTGCGCTCGCTGCCCGTCGCGACTCCGCCGCCAGCGCCAGCAGTTGCATCCAGTTCTTCGTTGTCTCCGTCCATTCCGGCCTCCGCCCCCCAGGTTCAACTGCCCTCCGGCGACAAGGCGGTCCGCTGGGCCGCGCTGCGCGAGTTGGTCTTGAACGACAAGGTTTGTCTCGCGCACGTGCATCCCGGGAAAAAAATCGTGGTCGGAGTGGGCAGTCTGGAGGCAAAGCTATTTTTTTGCGGTGAAGCGCCCGGTGCGGAGGAAGAGGAGGAAGGCGAACCTTTCGTCGGGCCGGCGGGGCAATTGCTGACCCGCATGATTCAAGGCATGGGCTTGAAGCGGGAGCAGGTTTACATTGGCAACATCATGAACTGGCGCCCGGATATTCCGGCCGGTCCCGGCGGAGTGCAGGTCGGAAACCGCGCACCGACCGTCCAGGAGATGAATTACTGCCTGCCCTATCTGCGGGCGCAGATCGAGATCGTGCAGCCGGAGCTGATTGTGGCTTTGGGCGCGACGGCCTCGGGCGGGTTGCTCGGTTCCGGCACCTTCAAGACCCTTGGCGAGATCAAGGGTCGCTGGCACGAGTTTGCCGGCAAGCCGGTGATGGTTACGTATCATCCCTCCTATATTTTGCGAAATAATAGCAACCGTTCTAAGCGCGGCATCTGGGAGGACCTCTTGAAAGTAATGGAACGCGCAGGGTTGCCCGTATCTGAAAAACAGCGCAATTTTTTCCTATGAGCATCATTCGCCGCACTCTCTTTTTCTTCCTCGCGCTGGCGCTTTGCGCAGCGCCCGCGCTGCGTGCGGCCGACGAGGCCTTTGATTTCGAGGTGCTGCAATACCGCGCCAAAAATCTCGCAGGCCAGCCGTACAAAGCCAAGACCGTGAAGTCACCCACGTGGCTGCAAAAATTTACGTATGATCAATTCAGGGAAATACGTTTTGATCCGACTCGCGCCTGGTGGGGACGGGAGGATCTTCCGTTTCAATTGCATTTCTTTCATCCCGGCTGGATCTACAACCAGGCCGTTCAAATCAACGAACTGGACGGAAAGAAAGCGACGCGCATTGAGTTCACCTCGAAAATGTTCACTTACGGCGCGAGCAAGCCGGGCCGCATTCCGTCGGACCTTGGGTTTGCGGGCTTTCGCATTCAAAATGCCTTGAACAATGAACGGCAGATGGACGAGTTGGTCGCTTTTTTGGGCGCGAGTTATTTTCGCGCTCTCGGCAAGGACCAGCGCTACGGCCTCTCGGCGCGCGGTCTGGCTTTGAACACCATTAACTCCGGAGGCGAGGAGTTCCCCGTCTTCGAGGAATTCTGGATTGAGCGCCCGATGCCTGGGGCGAAAACCGTGACGGTTTTCGCGATGTTGAACAGCGAGAGCGTGACGGGAGCCTATAAATTTGCGATCACTCCCGGCTCCGATACCGTAATGCAAGTCCATGCCGCGGTGTATTGCCGGAAGAATCCCAAGATGTTTGGAATCGCTCCGCTCACCAGTATGTTTCTCCACGGAGAAAATACGGGCTGGGCGCAAAACGACTATCGCCCGGAGGTGCACGATTCCGACGGATTGCTCGTTGAAACCGGTACGAGTGAATGGATCTGGCGGCCGTTGACCAATCCCAAGGCGATGCGGGCGGTGGAGTTCATGGAGAAGTCGCCGCACGGGTTTGGGCTGTTTCAACGCGACCGGCAGTTTGAACATTATGATGATTTGGAGGCGTTTTATCACCAACGGCCGAGCGTTTGGGTCGAAGCGATCGGCAACTGGGGCCCTGGCGCGATTCATTTGATGGAGTTGCCCACTGATACTGAAGTTCAGGACAACATCGTTGCCTTTTGGACTCCCGCGCAATTGCCGCCGGCCGGCGAGCCCATCGTTTTTGATTACAATCTGCACTGGTTGAGCGACGCCGACCGCCGGCCTCCGGGCGGTTACGTTTCATCCACCCGGCAGGCCAGCGTCATGAATCATCCGGAGCTTCACCGATTCGTGGTCGAGTTCGACGGAACTTATCTGCACGCACAGGGGGATGATCCTGAAATCGAGGCGGTAGTGACTGTGGGCAACGGTGCCAAACAGGAGAATAGCACGGTGGTGCAAAAAAATCGTTTTACCGGGACTTGGCGGGTGATTTTTGAATTGAAACCTGATCCCGCGGGCCCGCCCGTGGAACTCCGTTGCTTTTTACGCAAAGGATCGCATGTGCTCACGGAAACATGGAGCTATCTCTGGAATCACTAGACTCGTTCCGGCCCAAGACGGGCAGCTTGGATCAGTGGAACGCCGCTTACGTTCGGGTGGAGGACTATCTCCGGGCGCATCGCGTGCACAACCGTCTTCATCAGAGCCGGCTCATCCAGCGGGTGTTGATTGGCGCCGCGCGGATCCACGAGCAAAAACCGACGATTGAGCCCGCGACTTTGGCCGTGGAGGAAACCGACCGTTTAATGGACGAGTGGTTTGGGGATCTGCTCGGTGAAAAAGATCTGCCCCATGATCGCATTGCCACCGAGGGTCGCGTCGCTTTGTTAGTGGCAGATGGCTTGGAACGCTGGCCCTATACTTTTTTGGAGCACGACCAGCTGCCCGCGGAATTTATGCAGGCGGTGAAGCAGAGTTCAATCAAGGCCGGTCCCGACCTGGCGGTCTCGAGCATGGTACCGCGCGAAATCGATCTGGGCACCATTACCGAGGCCGCCGGGGAAACTTTGGAGCGCATCGAGCGGCTGCCCGTTTTGCGCGTTCTGTTATTGTGGGCGGTTTTTACCGGCGTCCTGACCATCGTGTTTCTGGCGACCCGATAATTCCATGGGAGCACCTTTCACCGTTGAACAGGTAGACCGGTCCCGGGTTGCGCGCCGGCGGATCACGTTTTTCACGCTGGTGTTTCTGTTCACCAGCCTCGCCACTTGGTTCATGGCGGATTTGCTCTGGCGCGACGGCATGTCGGGCATCGAGTGGGTGGTGCTGGTGCTTTTCTTCATCCTGTTCGCGCACATCGCCGTGGGTTTCAGCACCGCGCTGCTGGGCTTTTATGTGTTCAACCGGCAGGGTGATCCTTACCGCATCAGCCGGTCCATCGAGGGCGAGAGCATCGCCACGCTGCCATTGGCGACGACCGCGATCGTGATGCCTATTTTCAACGAGGATCCGAGCCGGGTCTTTGAGGGGCTGCGCGTGATTTACCGTTCGTTGCAGGTGAGCGGACGGCTCGAGAATTTCGATTTTTTCATCCTCAGTGATTCCAATAATCCGACGAACTGGATCGAGGAGGAGGTGGCCTGGGTGGAATTGTGC
>JANYDX010000425.1 GCA_025363395.1 Verrucomicrobiota bacterium | reverse complement strand
GAGCACGCGCGTGCCGACCAACTGGATCAGGTAGGCGTTGAGGTAGCCGGTCACCCCGCGAATGGTGAACATCACGGGAATCCACAAGGCGACCGCGATGAGTTGCCAGGTGTCCAAGGGTGCGGCGCCCTTGGCAAAGATGACTGGGAAAACTCGCTTCACCATCAAGGGCAGACCCGCCCCGGAGGCCAGGCCGGAGATCACGCCGCACGCAATGGCGAGGATCAGCAATCTGCGATGCGGGCGCAGGTAGCCAAAATAGGGACGGAAGCGGTGGAGCATCAGCGGGCGGGGTAAATCAGCGGGATCGTTTGCCGGCTGTTGCGGCGATACGACTTGAAATCCGAATCCATCGTGAAGACCCGTGAGCGGTCGTGAACCTCACTCATCCGGACCAAACAGGCGTCGGCGAGCGACATGGGGACGTCTTGGTATTTGGCCATCAGCTGGGCAATAGCTTGGAGATGGTCGTTGAGATCGAAGGCGAGCCGTAACCCTCCACTCTCAAGCATCGAGTGCAGCAGCCGGGACGCCGGATCGGAACTCGCTGTGAGGTGCGCACATTCGGACAGCACGGCTTCGCAAGTGAGCAAAGGTTCGGTGAATTCGTGCACTTGGGCGCAGGCCCATTCGTGCCACGGGTCATTGCGGTCGAGAAAGGCGACCAGTGGCCCGGTATCAAGGACGACGGGAGCGCCCATAGCCGGAAAGAGTCTTGCTGCGGGCGGAGAGATTGCCCGGTCCATCAATGCTGCCCGCGAGATGGCCGATCTTGTCCCACAAGGAACCACCAGATTTTATCTCGGATTTTTTGTCATAGGCGGCGCGCAACAAAGCTGACTTGGTCGTGCGCTTTCGGGCCGCCTCGGCGACGAGGCGGTCATGAAGCGCCTTGGTCATTTTGACAGTGATCGTGGGCATGAAGGGGAGGTAATACCGCTCTGGCAGAGTGTCAATACGCCGGTCGTTTTCAGTCTTTCGCCGCCCGCACGTCGAGCGCATCCCTCAGGCCGTCGCCGAGGAAATTCAGGGAGAACAGAGCGAGGGAAAAAATGGCGCCGGGGAAGACCAGCAGCCACCAGAATTCCTCCATTTTTTCCGCGCCGTCCTTGATGAGCGTGCCCCAGGAACTCATGGGCGGCTGCACGCCCAGACCGAGGAAACTGAGGAATGCCTCCAGCAGCATCACGGCGGGAATTGTCAGCGTGGTGTAGACGATGATCGGACCCAGGGCATTGGGCAACAGGTGCCGGAAAATGATGCGGCGGTTGCTCAGGCCCAGCGAGCGGGCGGCCTCGATGAACTCCATTTTCTTCAGCGACATGATCTGGCCGCGGACGATGCGCGCCATCGTCAGCCATTCGACGGCTCCAATGGCCACGAACAGCAGGATGATGTTCCGCCCAAAAAACACCATGAGGAGAATCACGAAAATGGTGAAGGGCAGCGCGTAGATGATATCGACGAGCCGCATCATGACGGCGTCCGTCTTGCCGCCAACGTAGCCGGCGATCGCGCCATACACCACGCCAATGGTCAGCGCGACGAAGGTGGCGCACAGTCCGACTCCGAGGGAAATCCGCCCGCCCATCAATACACGGACCAGGAGATCCCGGCCGAGCTGGTCCGTGCCGAAGAGATGCAGGTGGCTCGGCGGAGCGAAGGCGTTGTCCAGGTTGGTGAAGTTGTAGGCGTAGCTCGCGCCGCCGAGGGCCGAGATGACCGGCGGGCCGAGCAGCGAAACCAAACCCAGGATGAGCAGCATGCCGCCACCGAGAACGGCCAGGCGGTTCTTGCTCAGCCGGTGCCAGGCGTCGCTCCACAGCGACGAACCTGGTTCGGCTGGGACAATCACGGCGGGAGAATTTTTAACCACAGAGGGCACGGATGGACGCGGATGAATGGCTCGTATTTGTCATTCTGAACAAGGTGAAGAATCCCAGCGAACCTGCGGTGAAGGAATGCTTGAGTAGTTTCTCTCTTCGCTCGGAACGGCCGCAACGGTTGGTTGGTTTCATGTCGGGATTCATCCGTGTAATTCGTGGCCGGTTTGCGTTCACTCAAATTTCAGTTTCGGATTGAGCCACACTTGGGCGATGTCCGCCGCGAGGTTGAGGCCGGTGATCAGTCCCGCGTAAAGGATGACGGTTCCCAGCACGAGGGTGTAGTCACGACTGAAGGCGCTGTTCACGAACTCGCGGCCGAGACCCGGGATCTGAAAAATGGTTTCGATGACAAACGACCCGGTCAAAATGCCCGCAATGGCCGGGCCGAGAAAAGAAACCACCGGCATCAGGCCGCCGCGCAAGGCGTGGCGCAGGACGATGCGCAGTTCCGAGGCTCCCTTGGCCCGGGCGGTGCGAATGTAATCCTGGTTGAGGACTTCGAGCATTCCGCCGCGGGTGATCCGCATCAAATACGCGGCATAAACAAATCCCAGCGTCAGCGAAGGCAGGATGCGGTCGGGCCAGCCGTACCAGCCGGAAGCATTCACCCAGCCAAGGTGAATCGCGAAAAACAACACGAGCAGTGGCCCCATCACGAACGTCGGCACGCAGATGCCCAGCATTCCGACCGAGCTCGCCAGATAATCGAGCCAGGTGTTGCGGCGGACGGCGGCGATTACGCCGAGCGTGAGTCCCATCACCAAGGCCACCGCCAGTGAAAGGGCGCCCAGCTCAAGCGAGACCGGAAGCTTGTCGGCGATGATCTCGTTGACGGAGCGGTTGGAGTATTTGAACGATGGCCCGAGATTGCCGTGGGCGATCTGCCTGAGGTAGTTTAGGTATTGGCGCCACAGCGGTTGATCGAGTCCGTAGTGCGCCTCGATATTTTTCAGGATTTCCGGGGGAATCGATTTCTCGCCAGTAAACGGTCCGCCCGGGACGAAGCGCACCATGAAAAACGTCGCCGTGATGATGACGAAGAGGACAGGAATGACCTGCAGCAGACGGCGGGCGATAAAACGGAGCATGGTGTAAGGCGGCCCGAAAATGACAGAGTCCGAAGGGCGGAAGCCAGAAGGAAAACGGGTGGGGGCCCGCAGGTTTTTCCGGGGTGCGCGCGATCTGGTGCGTGCATAGCCCCTGTAATTTATTCTCCTGAGAGTCTAATATTCCGAAGTTCGCTCTGGTTTGGTCGAAATGTAGGAGCCTGCTTCCCGGCGATTCAGCGTTTGGTCCGTGGGTGGGCGATTCCGAATCGCCTGCAAGCAGGCTCCTACAAAAACGAAAGAAACAGAGGCATGGTGGGCTTGATCAAATGCCTCGGGAATCTTTACTTTTTTGATCGGCTCAAAACCCGGGCTGGGAGGGCTCGCGCGATGATTCCAGTGGCAGAGCGTCCGCCACACGCACGGCACTGAAGATGCTAATCGGTGAGGAGATCCGGGTAGAAACGCGTCCAGAGCCGGTCGGCCCGCCAGTTTTTCACGCGGGGTTGCATAAGGAAATTCTGCGCGTTGAAATAAAGCGGGATGAGCGGCATCTCATTGAGCAGCATTTTTTCCGCCTCTTGGTAAGCGTGGTTGCGTTCCGAAGTGGAAACGGCACAGCTGGCGGCGGTCGCGAGCTGGTCGAATCCCGCGTTTTTCCAGCGGGGATAATTGCCCGGATTGCCACTGCGCAATTCGTCGGACAGCGCAGAGACCCCATCGTAGTCGGGAATCGCGGTAGCGAGCGCGATGGCATAGTCGCCGGAGGCCAGGGCCGCGAGGTGGGTGCG
>JANYDX010000405.1 GCA_025363395.1 Verrucomicrobiota bacterium | reverse complement strand
GAATGTTCGAGGGCTTGAGATCGCGGTGGATGATGCCTTTTTGATGCGCGTGTTGCACGGCCAGGCAAACCAGGCTGAAAAGTTCCAGACGCTGCACGGTGGAGAACTTGTGCTGGTCGCAGTAGTCGGTGATTTTAATCCCGCGCACCAGTTCCATGACAAAGAACGGCCGGCCGTTGCTGGTGGCGCCGGCGTCGAGCACCCGGGCAATGTTGGGATGATCCATCAAGGCGAGGGCCTGCCGCTCGGCCTCGAAGCGGGCGATGACCTCCTTGGTGTCCATGCCCAGCTTGATGACCTTGAGGGCGACGCGCCGGCGGACGGGTTCCTCCTGTTCGGCCATGTACACGATGCCGCAACCGCCCTCGCCAATTTTCTGCAGGAGCTTGTAGCGTCCGATCTGCTGTTCCGGTAGATCGGTCAACTGGGGCGGGGTGGGGAGGGCCGGATCAAGATCGGGCGGCCAGGCGATCACGGGCGAATCCATGAACCCTTCTGCAGAATCGTGGGCGGTCAAAAGCGCCACGATCCGTTGCCGCAGAGCGTCGTCGCCCTGGCACGCGCCATCAAGAAACTGCGTTCTTTCTCCCCGGGGCAGAGCCAGGGCGTCGGAGAAAATTTGATCATCACGATCGGGAGTGCGGTGCATAGCGGAAGCCATGATTGGGTACTGGGAAGGCGGGTTCGACCCTCAAAGCGATATTTCCGGAGGAAAAGGATCAATTATTATGAAACACGAGGGAAGCGTACGAGGCCGGCCGTCGCGTTCGGTTGGGACTGTGCGGGATGACCGGTGTTGCACTGCGGTGATTCGCCGCAAGCCCCGGCTCCCGCAAGAAGTCTTGCGCTGAAGTTCAGGGCGTGAGGTTTTTCTCGAAAAACGCCTCGATCCGAATGTACGGCGCGAGCTGGTTGTCGGCGTGGTGCATGCCGTGGCCTTCAAAGCCGACGATGAGGGTTTCGTGCGGCACGTGGTTCTTTTCGAGCTCGGAGAGCAGGCGCGTGGACTGGCCGATGTCAGCCACGGGATCGTCGCCGCGGTGGACCACGAAAACCGGCACATGCACACGATCCAAGTGGCTGAGGGACGAGATCGAATCGCATTTCGACTTTTCCTGCACTGAGTCGCGAGTTTGAGGAGGAGGCGGCCGTAGTTGGGGCTGTCGTACTTGTAGGATTTGTTGTCGTTGATGAGTTGTTCCCAGTCGAACACGCCGGCAATGGTAACAACGCAGCGGTACAGCTCGGGTTCGTTCACGACCCCGGCGAGAGCGAGGTAGCCGCCCATGTTGGGCACGCGTTTGGGATCGACGGCCCCGGAGGCGAGCAGGGTCTTCACGTCATCGTGCATCTTCCGGAAATCCCACTCGCCAGACTTAGGTAACATCCAGCCATAACCGGTCGAACCGCGGCAGTTGCTTTGCAGGACCGCGTAGCCGCGGCTGGCGAGGAATTGGACTTCGCCAGTTGTCGCGGAGGTCAGCGCTTCAGGTTCTTGGCCAGAAAGGCTTCGAGGCGAGTGTAGAAATCAATCTTGTGCCCGAGGTGCTCGATGCTGTCGGTCTCACTGGAGTAGGTCACCACCTCGGCCGAAATATCCTTTCTCCGGACGCTGGAGGCCAGGTCCTTTGCGTCGTTCAGCTCGACCGTTAGGTCGTATTCCCCGTTCCCAATCAAGACCGGGATGCGGATTTGGTCGGCATGCCGCATCGGGGACATGGCGGCGAACTTGTCGGGTTCGCTCTTCGGGTCGCCCAGCTTGAGAATCATCCGCGAGTAATAGGCACTGGAGAATTGGAAGGTTTTTTGATCCTGCAAGACCTTGGCCCAGTCGAGCACGGGGGAAATTCCCGCGACGCAGGCATAGAGCCCCGGTTCGAACGCCGCTCCGGAAAATGCCAGATAGCCGCCAAAACCCGTACCGAAGATCGCGATGCGCTTTGAGTCGACGAGTCCCGAGGCAATCATCGCCTTGGTGGCATCGGTCACGTCATCGCTCATTTTCCGAAACGCCCACTCTTCTTCTTTGGAAAACATCCAGCTGTACCCGGCTGAACCGCGATAGTTGGGCTGGAGCACAGCGTAGCCGCGACTGGCCAAGAATTGGACTTCGCTGTTGAATTCCCACGTGCTCCGTTCGAACTGGCTACCATGGGGGAGTACGACCAGCGGCGGCGGATTTTCCTTGGACGCACCGGCGGGCATGGTCACGTAGGCATCGAGTTGGTGTCCGTCCCGGGTCTTATACTTGATGGCGCTCATCGATTGCATCCGCTTCGGATCCAGCCAAGGGGCAGAAGTCTTGATCAGATTGGCGGAGTGTTTTTCCAGGTCGACCCAGCTGTACTTGGCGGGTTGGCGGTCGGAAAACGTGGAGATGAGAACGACGGTGCCAGCTTCGTTGGTACCAAAGATGCGAACCACTTGGCCGGGAAACAGTTTATCGATCGCTTTCTGCAGGTCCCGGTACGCTTGGGTAAACCATATAACCTGAGGACCGCCCCGGTCGGTGAAAGCACCCACGATATTGTGCGAAGCGGGGTCCCGATACAGCCAGCCGTTAAAATCATAGGTCTTGTCCTGCCACAGTACATCGAGCACTTTTCCGGTGGCTGCTTCCACCACCTGCAGGGGGCGGGGTTTCCCATCGGCCCGGGGTCCGAGGACAATGATTTCGCCAGGGTTGTCGCCCGCGTCGATGACGTCCATCTCCTCCAGATCTTCGGGGCACTTCTCCCAGTGATCTCCTTCCAAGCGGTGCAGGGAGAGCACTCCGTGGTTCGAGGTGAAACCGAACTCCAGATTGCCGTCTTTATCCGCGAGATACTTTACTTCAAACCCGTCCTTGGATTTCAGGATCGGATAGTCTTTTGTGAAATTATTATGCCGATTGTCGGTGTTGAACCGGATGACTTCGCCAAATTCTCCGGTGATGGACGACTGGGGTCCGATGCGGAAGAGGGGATGGGTGCGGTTGTTGGGTGGAACGGCCACCAGTTCGGGTCCGCCCCTGAGCACCAGCGGGTAGGCGCCTTGGAGGGCCCCGATGTTCGCCGCATACAAGCCTTCGGTTAACCACTTGTTGAACCCGACGGTGTAGAGCAGGCGTTTGTCGTTTAGCCATTCGGTCCAATAAATGTCGTAGTCACCGGTCGGCGCTCCGACCCGTTCAATCGCCTGAGTCTTCAGGTCATAGACCATCAGTTCAGTATGATCTATGGCCGGATTGATGATCGCGGCGATGTGGGTGCCCGACGGATTTAACTTGGGCGTCCGCAGTATGAGGGCGCGAAAGAAATCTTGGATCGGGATCGGTTCGTTGTCTGGGACCGGGGTGGTGCGATCCAGGTTGATTTTTTCGGCAGCGGGCAACACGGGCGCCAAGAGGGCCAGAAGGAGCGGGCTGGCTGCAGCTAGAGTTCTTTTCCAGGTGAACATGGGGTGGAGGGGTTTGTGTTTGATCGGCAGTCGGACGGCGGTTGATGGACCGGGCCGGTCTACTTTAACGCTATATCATTGGATTTTTGTGCCCGTGCAAGTCTTCGCTGTGTCATGACCAAAAGGGACTGAGCATTCGTTCGTTGAGTATGGGGAGATTGCTCTTGAAACTTTGGGCACTTGCTTGGAAATGATTAATCTGTATCTGGGCCCGGGGAGATACGCCCGTCTGGTCGGGCATACGGTCCGCAGCCGTTATGGCGCACGATTCCGTTCCTCAGGCGCATCGAGCGGGCTGAAATCCCTCCCGCCATTGCTCAGCGTGGCGATGCGCGTAAATTCGGCCCCGAGAAAAACAATTTGGGCGGCGTAGTAAGACCAGAGCAGCAGCACGATCAATGAACCGGCCGCGCCATAGGCCGAGGTGAGCGAAGTCCGGCCCAGGTACATGCCCAGAAAAGTCTTTCCCCCTGTGAACAAAAACGCGGTCACCGCCGATCCCAGCCACACATGGCGCCACGGGATTTCGCGATCTGGCAGGAGCCGGAAAATCAACGCGAAGAGCAGGGTCACGGCTCCGAAGGAAAATAAGAGGTTCGCGAGTTGCATCAGGAGGACCGGGGACTCAAAGCGTCCCATCACGCGCGTTCCCATCCAGCTCAGACTGGCGCTGGCAATTAATGAAACCACCAGTAGAAATCCCGTGACCATCACGGTGGCGAGGGAGAAGAGTCGTCGCTTCACCCACCACCACCAGCCTTTCCCGGCTGGCGCCGGCACGCGCCAGATGGAATTGAGCGCATCCTGCAGGTGATTGAACACGCCCAGACAACCAAAGATCAAGGTGGCCGTACTTAGAATGGTGGCCACCAACCCGGTGTTGGTTAATGCCGGATTTTGTACCGCGGCCAAAGCGGTGCTGGCCGGGGTTCCTGCAAGATTCTGGATTTCCCACAGCACCCGCTCCCGGGCGGTTGTGTCCCCAAACAAAATGCCCGCCGCTGCAATCGCGAGGACCAGCATCGGAGCGATGGCGACGGTGGTGTAGAAGGCCAGCGCTGCGCCGAGACGGGTGATCTTGTCATCGAAGAACGCCTGAAGGGTGTGCGTGACGATGAGAGCCGTGCGCGAAAGAAGCGTGGCTGGCCGGGGCGTGCGTGGGTTTTTAGCGGTCGGTGAGTGAGCCATTGCAAGGTGTGGAATTCAGGCCGGGGAAAAATCCAACAATACCGTCGCTTTCCTGCGCGTCTTGTGCCGCATTGAAAATCCACCAGTGGAGGCGGGAGATTTTCGCTCGATCCCCACGGCGAGGCGGGCCGCGGTAGCTAGGGTAAAGGGAGAGGTCTGGTCGAAACGGCTGCCCGCACGCATGATCGTTAAATTACAGGACTCCATCGGCCCACGAGGGTAATTCCACCCGGCGATCCTTGGCATAATCATTGAGCAGATTTTGCAACCACGCGCGCGTGCAGCTGACATCGGACGCCTGGAAGAATTTTTTGCCACCCTCGGATTCCACCGTGTAGCGTTTCACCTTGATATCGATCGGCGAGGGCTCGCCATGCAGCAGGCAGGAGATTTCCACAGTCCTGAGTTTGGAATCGATTTTCAGCTTTTGCACTTCGCCGTAACGCGCGATCTGGTGGTTGACGTAATACTGGGCGGCCCGACTGGTCATGTTGTCTTTCGCGGCATTGAACATAAAAAAAGGCGCAGCTGATCGCAGGATTGCGATCTGGTTGCCCGCTTACTGAGTAAGCCAATTGCTACCCCGGGTTCCCGTCTTTAGGCGGAGCCGGCAAACCGAACCATGGTGGGAAAGAGGGGTCACTACTATGGACTCTGCGGGGGCATTTCCCTGCCGGGGTTCACGCTTATCATGAAATTCTCCGCGTCTCACCTTAAACGCTACCGTGAAATTGTCTCCTTGCTGTGGAAATATGGCAGGTCGGACCTTGTGCAACAAATGAGTACGGAGGAGGGCTTTGGCGCGGAGCCACTGCCTCTGCCCGACGAAAACGACAAGAGCGACAAAAGCAAAGCCGCCGCGGGTTCTGCCTCGCCTGAGCAGTTGGTGGACGATTTGGAGGCGATGGGTCCCACTTACATCAAGCTGGGCCAGGTGCTG
>JANYDX010000381.1 GCA_025363395.1 Verrucomicrobiota bacterium | reverse complement strand
CGGCGCGACGAACGTTCTAATCTTCAGCTTTACCTCAACGAAATCCGCCAGACTCCCCTGCTCACCGTGCAAGAAGAGATCAAGCTGGCCGCCCGCATCAAGCGCGGCGACAAGGCGGCGCGCGACCACATGATCAAGGCCAACCTGCGCCTCGTGGTCAAAATCGCCTACGACTATAACCAAATGGGGCTTCCGCTCATGGACCTCATTAGCGAAGGCAATCTCGGCCTGATCAAGGCCGTCGAACGTTTTGATCCCACCAAGGGCGGCAAGCTCTCCACGTATGCCGCTTGGTGGATCAAGCAGTCGATGAAACGGGCTCTGGCCAACCAGTCCAAGACCATCCGCCTGCCTGTGCATCTTGTAGATAAAATTTCCCGGATGCGGAAGATGATCGCCAAATTGACCGACGAACTCGGCCGCGAACCTGAGAACGAGGAAATCGCTGCCGAGTTGCAGATTCCAACCGCCAAGGTTGCCCTACTGAAAACGGTCAGCGTCCGCCCGGCTTCACTCGATGCGCCCGTAGGTGAAGACAACGATTCCGCCACCCTCGGCGATCTGGTCGGCGATGAAGCCGCGCTCAGCCCTTACGAAGGCTTGGGTAATAAAAATTTGCGCGAAGACCTCAGTGCGATGGTGAACTCTCTCGATCCCCGGGAAGCCAGCATCATCAAGCTGCGCTTCGGTCTCGAAGGTCAGAAAGAGCTGACTCTCGAAGAGGTCGGCAAAAAATTCAAGGTCACGCGGGAACGCATCCGCCAGCTGGAGTACCTGGCACTTTCGCAACTGCGCAAGCAAATGCAGAGCCACAATAAACAGCGCACTGCCGATGAGGTTGAACAGGAAACCCTCGCTGAGGAACGAGCGGAAGTCATCCGTGATTTTGTCTCGAAAAACGCCGCCCTGGCGCAGTGATGACCCTCACTCACAAATCAGAAACCAAGCGTCCGCCATTGTGCGGGCGCTTTTTTTGGCAAAGGCGCCACCGCCCAAGAACACCCACAGCGGCTAAGTTCGCCGCCGCTTTCGCCGCAAGCTCAGCCTACGCGCTTGACCGTCAGGAGCGTGTAGTCGTCCCGCAGTCCCGCGGGACCGGAAAATCCTTCGACCGCCTGAAGAATTGAATCATTGATCTGCCGGGCCGACCCGCTGTGCGCGGCCCGCAGAGCATCCGCGAGGCGGGCTCCACCAAATTCCTGCTCATTCTCATTCGGCGCCTCCGTGAGCCCATCCGTATAAAGCACCAATGTTGTGCCTGCCGGAAACTCGAGTGTCTTGTCTTCGATTGAAGACTCGAAAAGTTCTGCACCAACCAACCCCACCGGCATGCCCTCGGAACCAACGTATTCACTGACAAATGAACCTGTCACCCGATCACGTCGTGAAACCAGCGAAAGTTCGTGACCAGCGCGGGCGATCGTAACCTGGTTCCGCCCCGCATCCACCACGGCATAGGTCATGGTGATGTACATTCCTTCGCGCATATCGCCCGCCAGTGAGCGATTTAACTCAGCCAGCACCCGCGCCGGCGAATCGTGTAACGGAGCAATCTGCCGCAGCGTGGTCCGGCAGATCGCCATCAGCAGCGAAGCCGACATGCCCTTGCCTGATACATCCGCCACCGCCACGCCTACCCGCTCGCGACTCAGTCGAAACACATCATAGAGATCGCCGCTGACCTTCTGCGCCGCGAGGTAGCGGGCATCGATATCCAACCCCGGGGTCTGCGGCATGGTTCTCGGCAATAACATCCGCTGGACGTCGCTCGCCAGCGCCAGGTCAATATCAAGCCGCTGTTTGTCCGCCTGTAGAATCAAAAAATCAGAATTGTGCACCGCCAGACCAGCCTGCTCAGCCAGGGTCTCGACCAGCGAATAATCAGTCTCGGTAAACGGCAGGCCATCGGAAGCGTTACACACACACAACACCCCGGTGAGCCGCTTCCGCACCATGATGGGAGCGGCGATCACGGAATGCACCGTAAGTGCGGGATCATTGTGCTTCACGATCCGCGGATCATCGCTCGCCTTGACCACCAAAGCCCCCTGTCCGGTCGCCGCCACGCGGC
This sequence comes from Verrucomicrobiota bacterium, assembly GCA_025363395.1. Lineage (GTDB taxonomy): Bacteria > Verrucomicrobiota > Verrucomicrobiia > Opitutales > Opitutaceae > Lacunisphaera. The sequence goes on along the minus strand of JANYDX010000381.1, from coordinate 286 downwards.
CGACCACCCCTTCGCCGACCGGAAAAGATTCGGACTTGAGCACCTGTTCGATAAATTTTGCCCGCGTTCCGAGCTTCATGCGCTGGGTGTCTGGAATCGGCCGGTGCGGCGGAAAGAGACCCTCAACCGCGGCGCCACGCATCATGTTGTCGCTGCCTTTTTCAAAGATGCACGCGCTCAAAGCTCCGGTGCTCAGAATAGCCGCGTGCACAATGCGCTGAAACAATTCCTCGCGCGGGAGCCGTTCACCCACGGCATCGACCATTGCGTGCATGTAATCCAGGAC
>JANYDX010000374.1 GCA_025363395.1 Verrucomicrobiota bacterium | reverse complement strand
AGCGCGAGCAGAGGATGCAGCGTTCGTCATCGAGCGTGACGCGCGGCCCGAGCTGGGTGCGCTTGGGTTTGACGTTCTTCTGCTCGACGAAGCGCGAGTAGCCGCGGCCGTAGGCGGTGGAGTGTTCCTGAAGTTTGCATTCACCCGCCTGATCGCAAATCGGGCAGTCCAGCGGGTGGTTGATGAGCAGCATCTCTGTCACGCCTTCGCGGCAGTCCTTCACGGCAGGCGTGTTGGTGCGGATGTGCAGACCGGGTGAAGCGTTGGTCGCGCAGGCGATCGTCGGGCGCGGCATCCAGTTGATCTTCTGCTTGCCCGTGGCCGGATCCATGATCGGCGCCTTGGTGGCGGGATCGACGGCTGGCATGCCCATTTCGACGAGACACATGCGGCAATTGCCCGCGATCGTCAGCTTGGGGTGGTAACAATAGTGCGGCACCTCGACACTGACCAGGCGGGCGGCCTCGATCATGTTCGTGCCCTTCGGCACGGCGATGTCCTTGCCGTCAACATTGACGGTCACGAGGTCGGGTTTGGGAGGAGCGATCATTACAGGAAAAATAAATTAACCACAGAATACACGGAATACACAGAAGTCGGATTCAACGTTGGTTTTCATTTCGTGTCTTTTCGTGTGTTTCGTGGGCAAAATAATCAGACGAGTTCGAGGGAGTCGGCGGACTTCGCCGTTTTCTTGGTCTCGGGATAGGCTTTGAATTCGTCGCCGAACTTCGCGAGGAAGCTCTGGGTCGGCCACGAACAGGCCTCACCAAAGGCACAGATCGTGCGGCCGGGAATCTGGTCGGCGACGCCCTTGAGCAGCGCCGCATCTTCCGCGCGCGCGGTGCCGTGGACCATGCGGGTGGTGATTTTTTTCATCCACAGCGAACCTTCGCGGCACGGTGTGCACTGGCCGCAGCTCTCGTGGGAATAGAACGCGTTGATGTTGGCGAGGGCTTCGACCATGTTGACGGTGTCGTCCATCACGATGACGCCGCCGGAGCCGCCCATCGTGCCGATCATGCCGAGCGAATCGAAATCCATCGGTACATCCTCCACGCCCCAGTCGTAGTCGACCATGTCGGCGCCGACCTTGCGCTTGCCTTTGAAACGTTCGCCAAAGCGGAGAATCTTGGCCGAGGAACCGCCGGGAATTACCGCCTTGAACGTCCGGCCGGGCAGCGGTCCGCCGCATACTTCGTTGAGCAGCTGGCCCATCGTGATTCTGCCGGCCTCGAATTCGTAATAGCCAGGGCGCTGCACGTGGCCGGAGACGCAGAAAATGCGCGTGCCGGTGTTGTTGGGCGTGCCGATTTTCGCGTAATTCTCGCCGCCCATGTCCACGATGTGCTTCACGTGGCAGAGGGTCTCGACGTTGTTCACGATCGTCGGGCACTGGTAAAGTCCGAGGACGGCGGGAAAGTAAGGTGGCTTGATGCGCGGGTTGGCGCGTTTGCCTTCGAGCGACTCGATCAGGCCGGTTTCCTCGCCGCAGATATAAGCGCCGGCGCCGCGATGGACGTAGATTTCACAGCTGTAGGTACTGTCGAGAATATTCGGGCCGACAAGATTGGCCGCGCGGGCCTCGGCGATGGCTTTCTCCAGAATGCGGGCGCCGTGCGGGAATTCGCCGCGGATATAGATGTAGGCCTGCTTCACGTTGTTCGCGAAACAGGAGATCATCGTGCCCTCGATCAGCTGGTGCGGATCCTGGTGCATGATGTAGCGATCCTTGAATGTGCCGGGTTCGGATTCGTCCGCATTGACGATCAGGTAAATCGGCTTGCCACTCTTGCGGTCGACGAGCGACCACTTGACGCCGCAGGGGAAACCCGCGCCGCCCCGGCCGCGGATACCAGATTTTTTAACCTCGTCGATCAACTCCTCGGGTTTGCGGGCGAAGGCGCGCTTCATCACCTCGTAGCCGCCGTTTTTGAGGTAGCACGGCAGGTCGTTGGTGTAGCCGAGCTCGTCAATGTGAGCGAAAATCAAGCGGCGTTGGGTGGGAGCGGGCATCGGGGGAAATTTCGATTTGGGATTCTCGATTTTAGATTGGTCCGGATAAAGGGTCAGCTTGGGTCGTCGATGACGACCTCGATGCCGCCGGTCCAGCGGACGGCCAGATTATAAACCATGGACAGAAATACTCCGGCCAGAAACCCCGCCACCGCGGAGGCGATCGGCATCACCGCCACGCCACCGCCGTAGAACAACCACGAAATGCCCTGCATCGGTTGCTCCAGGCGCGCAACCGCGGCGCCAGCCAGCAGCAGAAACGGCACCGCGATGAGCGCGATGAAACCCACAATCAGCCCCAGAATAATGCCGAAGCGAACCGGTGGAATCTGGAGGATGCGGTGTTTTTTCATGCGGTGGGCCGGCGCTTGGCCGCCGTCTTGATCAGATCGCTCAGCGCTGTCGCCTTGGCGCAATCCACCTTTTCATGAAGGTCGTCGTCAATCAAAACGACCGGGCCTGTGCCGCAGCTGGCCAGACATTCGACAAACTCGATCGTGACCTCGCCGTCGGGTGAAATTTCACCGGTGTGGCAGTTGAATTCCTTCTGAAACTGGTCGCAGACCTTGTAGCCACCGGTCAGCGCGCAGGAGAGCGTGCGGCAGACCTTGATGTGGCGGCGACCGATGGGCTTCTGCCGGAACATGGGATAAAACGTGACGACTTCGTACACGTTGATCGGCTGTAGCTCCAATTTTTGCGCGATCCACTCGATGGCATCTGTCGAAATCCAGCCTGCATCCTCCTGGATAAGGTGAAGCAGC
>JANYDX010000361.1 GCA_025363395.1 Verrucomicrobiota bacterium | reverse complement strand
AACGAGTTAAAACCAGGGAATTGGTGTAAGATGTAGGGATAGATATATTGCAAGTTGAAAGAAAGTATAAATGGGCCGGATTCTTTGAAGTGTATCCGCCTCGACGCCCTCCAGATCCTCATCCTCGACGAAGTCGACCGGATGCTGGACATGGGTTTCGTCAAGGATGTTAAGAAAATCATCGGGATGTGCCCGAAGGAACGCCAGACACTGTTCTTCTCCGCCACGATTCCGCCCGAGATCGACGCCATCGCCTCCTTCGCCCTCCGCAATCCCGCCCGCGTCGAGATCGGCGTCGCCCGCACCGTCAACAAGTCGGTCACCCACGCGTTTTATCCCGTCGGCACCGCGCTGAAGTTCGAGTTACTGGTCGCCTTGCTCGCGAAAACGGATTTCCACAGCTGCTTGGTCTTCTCCCGGACCAAACACGGCGCCGACAAGATCGCCCGCAAGCTCAAAGCGGCCAATCACTCGGTCGCCGTCCTGCATGCCAACCGCTCGCAGTCGCAGCGCGTCGAGGCGCTGGAAGGATTTAAGTCCGGCAAATACGAGGTGATGGTCGCCACCGACATCGCCGCCCGCGGCATCGATGTCGCCGGCGTTTCTCATGTGATCAATTACGACATCCCGGCAAATCCCGAGGATTATGTTCACCGCATCGGCCGCACCGGTCGCGCTCAGGCCGTCGGCGAAGCCTTCACCCTCACCACCCCCGAGCAAGCCGACGACATTCGCGCCATCGAGCGTTTCATCGGCCAGAAAGTGCCCCAGCTCAAACTCGAAGGCTTCAATTATAACGCACCGCCACCACGCCCGATGGGCTACCAGGGCGCCGCGCCCAATTACAGTCAGCGCCCTGCTCCATCGTACCAGCCGCAAGGTCAGCGCCCCACCGCCGGCCAGCCGCACCAGGCACACGCGCCGCGTCTGGCTCATGCTCCCGCCGCCCAGCCCCGTCCGGCTTCGACTCACGCCTATCAGCAACCAAGTCAGCCTGCCGCTCCCGGCGGCGGCGCTCAACCGGCCCCGCGCAAATTCGGCGGGCTTTCCCGCGGCAGCTGGACCCGCCGCTAATCAATCCGCAGCATCCTTTTATTTATGATCGCATCCAAACGCCTGCTCTCCGCGGCTCTCGCCGCGTGCTTCATCGCGGTTCCTGTGACCCGCTTGTTCGCCGAAACCATTCCAACACCCGCAGCGACCGCACCAGTAGCACCGGAAACGGGCATTGCCGCGGAATTCAAACCGATCTTCGAAAAGATCACCACCAAGCTAAAGGACGGCCAAAACACGGAAGCCGCCCTCGCACCCGAGGTCGCTGAACTCGATGCGTTGCTTGCCCGGCACGCCGCGGAAAAAACGGAGGACGTGGCCATGGTTTCGCTGATGAAGGCCCGCCTTTATCTTGAAGTGTTTGACAATACCGACAAGGGCATCGCCCTGCTCAAAGCCATCAAGACGAACTTTCCCCAGAGCGAAATCGCCAAAAACATCGACCAGGCCGTGACGGCGATCGAAAAACAAGCCGCCGCCGCGAACATCCTCGCCGTGGGCAAAACCTTTCCCGCCTTTGCCGAGAAAGACCTCGACGGCAAGCCGCTCGCGCTCGCCGACTTCAAGGGCAAGATCGTCCTCATCGATTTCTGGGCCACGTGGTGCGGACCATGCGTGGCCGAACTGCCGAATGTTCTCGCCGCCTACGAAAAATTCCACGGCAAAGGTTTTGAGATTATCGGCATCAGCCTCGACCAGAAACGCGATGCGCTCACCACCTTCATCAAGGAAAAGAACATGAAGTGGGCGCAGTATTTCGACGGCCTGGGCTGGAAGAACAAACTGGCCGAACAATATGGCATCCAATCCATCCCCGCCACGTTCCTCCTCGACGGGGAAGGCAAAATCATCGCGAAGGATCTGCGCGGTCCGGCCCTCGACGACAAGCTGGCCACACTGCTCAAGTAACCCGCCGATTTTTCGGCCGCACTTTGCAGCTGTTTTCAAGCCGACCCACGCTTGGGTCGGCTTTTTTGCGCCTGTCCGTTCAATCCCGCTCAACCGGGATGCATCAACTAAAAAAGAAGCCGAAACCGCCGATCTTCACTCATGATAACTTGAAGACCAAACCGACCGGCAGCGCAGCCTGCGTCGCGAAACAGAAACCACCACTCCAATTCCCCCCCAAAAAAACCACAAAGTATTCTATTAGTTGACATTAAATCAGGCACCTTCCCGCCGGTATTATGCTGGTCAGACTGGGCCTGGCCAACGGGCCCTCATGGCCTCGCAGTACATCGCAAGGTTTCAACCTGCCATGTGCGCTCGGCAAACGCAGGCTGAAACCCGGCGGGCATCACAAATCCATTTACCGAAGCTGGAAGAAAATCCCGTTCGGTAGCAAATCCGGCCAGCCTATTTTGGAGCTGGCCGGTCCCGGACAATGCTTCATACTTCATTTCAGGCACAATGAGTTCCCCCAACGGCCTTCAGTTTGAGCATACAGGTGGTTGCCTGATTGTGCATGCCACCGGTCACGCCCAGATCGACCAGAAGGTTGCTCTGGCCAGATGCATTGGCGAGGCGATCAAGCAGCAGCCAATCAACTCCCTCATCGTCGATCTGCGCGACACGGCCGGGCCTTCCACCTTCATGGACCGCTACCAACTCGGAGAACTGGCCGCACAGTATCTTCCAAAGATTCCGATTGCCGTGCTAATGCGCAAAGAGCAAACCGATCCGCAACTCATCGGCCAAACCGTGGCCCGCAATCGCGGCGCCCAGTTGGAGGTGTTTTTTGATCGGGCCTCCGCCGATGCATGGCTGCAAAAACACGCCGCACCCACATGAGTTCTACCCACGGGCTTCAATTGGAGTACACCGACGGCTTCCTTATCGTTCGCGCTTCCGGACGGGGAATGATCGAATCCAAAGCCTCGGCGGTTCAAGTAATCGCCGATGCCATCAACGCGCAACCGGTCGTGGGCGCCCTCGTCGATCTCCGGGAAGTCGACGGACCCTACACCTTCATGGACCGCTACCAACTCGGTGAACTCGCCGGAATGCATCTCTCGAAAGTGCCAATCGCCGTACTGGCGCACGAAATTCAGACGGACAAACAGCGCATCGGAAAAGTTGTCGCCCTCAACCGCGGTGCCCGGCTGGAAGTGTTCACCGACCGGGATGGGGCCCTCGCCTGGCTGAAGACAAACTGTAAGCCCGCCACGTAACGGGAATCATGTAATTGTTTGGAACGCCATCGCCCACCCGGCCGACGTCTGTCGCTGATGCGCAAATCGGCCACCAGGCCTCTCAGCGCACCTGCAACGTATCCGCTTCGTAGGCGAGACCGAGCGAGGGAATCGTGACGGCTTTGCGGCCACCCTCTTTCTTCACGTGGCCCGACACCCATGCTTCATGGCCCGCGGCTTTTGCCGCCGCCAAGGTCGCCTCGACCGCATCCGGCGCCACGTAAGCGGCAAACCCGACCCCCATGTTAAAGGTGGCGTAAGCTTCGCGCAAACTGATCGGTCCCGCTTCCATCATGAATTTAAACAGCGCCGGAATCTCGCGTGGCTCCGTGATCTCGTAAACGAATGGATCTTCCAGCCGCATCAGTTTCCGCCAGCCATGCCCCGTGACATGCGCCACATAATTGAGTTTGATCCCGGCGAGCTGGCACTGCACCACAAAATCGACATAGATCGCCGAGGCGGCGAGCAACGCCTGTCCATAGGTCCGTCCGTCGCCGTGACCGATGGGAGTCTGATAGCCATCGGGAAGGTTATCGGCAATCAACCGGCAGAGGCTCAGTCCGTTGGTCTGCACGCCGGTCGAAGCCAGAAAAATAATGGCGTCTCCCGCAGAAATTTCGCCCGTGATCCGCTGCGACTTAGGCTCGATTTTTCCGATGGCCGAACCCGCGAGCACGATGACCTCCGGATTGACAATTCCCTTGAGCGTCGGCGTTTCACCGCCGCCCCAGACCGCGCCGGCGCGTTTGCATCCCTCCGCCCAGCCTTCGACGAGCAGCGCCATGCGCTTCGTATCGGAAAACCAACCCGAATTCCCCACGGCGGCATGCATCGCCACCGAGATCGGACGCGCCCCGCAGGTCGCAAGGTCGTTGACGATCGTCGCCACGGTATCGATGGCGATCGCGTCGTAGAAACACTCGCCGGTTTTCGCGTAGACCGCGTCGGCGACGAGATTCTTGGTGCCAAGGCCTTCCTCGACGTGGGCCAGATAATGATCCTCCCCTTCGATGAGGTAGGCGCTCTCGCCGCGGGTCGTCGCCGGTTCTTCGTAACCGTGAGCGGCCAGTTCACCCGCCGTCGATCGCGCGGCCTTTTGACAGGCACGCTTGAACGCATCGAGCTGGTCGTACCGGACACCGGAAGATTCGTAGGAAAGACTCACGTGCGGTATGAAAAATGACGAATGCCGAATGACGAATTCATGGAGTGAAATTGAGTGCCGGAAATTCGTCCTGCGTTATTTTAATAGCTCCGGCCTTCGGCCTTCTCGAAATAATTCACGTAGGCCTGGTTCACCACGCGGTAACCACCGGGCGTCGGGTACTTGCCGGTGAAATACCAGTCGCCCGTGTGATTGGGCAGCGCCTGGTGGAGGTGCTCGATCGATTGGAAAATGATTTCAATCTCGCCCTTCCATCCATTGGGTTTCGGCGAGACCAGCTCGGTGATTTTTTTGGAAATCTCCTCCGCCGTGAAGGGCTCGTAGATCTTGCGCACGTGGTTGACGGGCTCCGCCGACGGATTCGCCAGCTCGTCGCGACAGAGGTTGTACACTTCCGCGATGACGGAGGTCTGCCCGCGCTCCTTGAGCAACGTGATCGCCGCTTCAAAGGCGACGAACTTGCCGATCTCCGACATGTCGATGCCATAGCAGTCCGGGTAGCGGATCTGCGGCGCCGTGGAAGCGATGATGATTTTCTTCGGATTGAGCCGCTTCAAAATACGCAGGATCGAGCGACGGAGCGTCGTGCCCCGCACAATCGAGTCGTCCACACAGACGAGATTGTCCTGCTGCTGCACCACGCCGTAGGTCACGTCATAGACGTGCGACGCGAGGTTGTTACGCGATTTCTCCTGGCTGATAAACGTGCGCAGCTTCACGTCCTTCGTGACGATCTTTTCGCCGCGCGGCCAGTTATCCAAAATAAGGTGGTCGACCAGCTTTTCATCGAGAGTGCCCGCCTTGGCCGCGTCGAGCAGCGTCTGCTTCACCTCCGCACGGCGGCGGAAACGCAATTCGCTCATCAGGCCGAAATAGGCGACCTCCGCGGTGTTGGGAATGAAACTGAAAACCGAATTTGCCAGATCCCCTTTCACCGAAGCCCAAATCTGGTCGGTCAGTCCGGCACCGAGTGCCTTGCGCTCGCGATAAATGTCCGCGTCGTTGCCGCGGGAAAAATAAATTCGCTCGAACGTGCACTGGGTTTTCGGCAGCGCGGTGCGGATGCGCTCCACGCGGACGGTGCCGGATTTTTTCATCACCACGGCGCAACCGGGCTCCACTTCCTTGACGTCCCCAGGCTCAACCTCAAAGCCGGTGCAGAGCGGGGCGCGTTCGGAAGCGAAGGCCACGACCTCCTCATTTTCATACCAGTAACAGGGCCGGATGCCGGACGGATCGCGCGCAACAAACGCATCGCCGTTGCCCAGCACGCCCACCAGGGAATATCCGCCGTCCCAGTTCGTCGCCGCCGTGCGCAAGACGCGCGCCGGATCGATTTCCTCGTTGATGCGGCGGGAAATCTCCGTACCGGGCAGGCCTTCGCCGCGCAGTCCGCGGTAGATTTGTTCGTGCTCGTCATCGAGGCAGAAGCCGATGCGTTCAAGGATCGCCTGCGTGTCGGTCGCAAAAATCGGATGCTGGCCGATGGCGATGAGGCTGTCGTTCAACTCGCCCGTGTTGGTCAGGTTGAAATTACCCGCCAACATCAGGTTGCGGGTCGGCCAGGAACTGCGCCGGAAGAACGGATGGCAGGCGCTCAAATTATAGCCGCCCGAGGTGCCGTAACGCAGGTGGCCCATGTAAAGTTCACCACAGAAATCGAAGTTCTTTTTGACCGTCTCGGGGAATTCCGGATGAATGATTCCTTCGCCGACGAGCGTGGTGTAGCGGCCGAGCAGGGCCTGAAAAATCTTGTCGAGGGGATTGGTCTCGACGTTGCGCTCGCGGAACATGTACGGCTCTCCGGCCGCAATATCGAATTTCACGCAGGCGACACCCGCACCGTCCTGCCCCCGATTGTGCTGCTTTTCCATCAGGAGAAACAGCTGATAAAATCCCCACAGTGCCGTCCCGTATTTTTCCTGGTAGTAAGTCAGCGGCTTTTTCAACCGGACCAGGGCGATGCCGCATTCGTGGGAGATGAATTCGCTCATTCGGTAAGGTAGAGGGCGGGCGGCAATACGCAATGAGCAGAAAAACGGGCGGCCAGCGCCGGCCCATGCCGGCAGGCCGAATCGGCGGGCTGGCCGCACTCGTTACTGGCTGCTCGTTGCTCGCTACTTTTCATCATGGAAAACCGCTGATTTCGGGGAGCCCGTGCGAATGGTCAATGGCTTTCTCCGCGATATTCCAGAAAGGCGCAGAGGTGGCCGCGAAATCCACGAAACGACCCCAAAATGAAGGAAATTTTATGATTTGAAGAAATTTTCTAGAAAGAAAATCCGCAAATTCGGCCTTTCGTGCCATTTCGGGAATTTCGTGGGCAATCCGGATTCATTTCACTCCACCGCGCCGACCAATTGCACCGCATCGATCTGCTTCCAACCAGGCACCGCCGCGAGATTCAACGTGATTTTAACCTTCGCCACGGGATAGCCTGTCTTCGGCACACGCACCGCGCACCACACAATCTCACGCACGGCGGACGGCTTGTAGGTATCAGCACCTTCCCACCACACGTGAGCGGTCCCGTCGGCTTCGAAGGCCTCGATCTTTACGATGGCCCCCTGACAGTTGCTCTGGCGAATACGCACTGCGGTCGCCCTGACCGGTTTCGCGAAAGAAAGCTCCAGCCATTCCGTGCCATCATTTTTCCTGCCGGGGCACCACGCAGAAGGACTGTCACCTGTCACAGGCACATCGGGTGCACCCGTGGCTTTCGCTGCGGAATAAGTCGAACTGCTGTACTGTGAACCGGCAACCGCGCCTTCCGCCCACTGACCGGCAGGATCGGGCAAAATTTTGGCATCAGTCAACTCCACCCCCGGTACGATTTCGCCCTCGACCGGCAAACTGGCGGGCGGATTGGCCGGCTTGGGCGCTGGCGCGAGGACAGACGGACTAACTGTGGCAACCGCCGAGACTGAGGCGGGAATCGCGTTGAGCGCAATCGGCGCGGCGGCCACAGGAAACGGAGCTGGACTGGATTTTGCGGCCGGTGGCAGTATCATCGATGGGGGCAAGGTCATCACATTCTTCGGCGGCCAGGAC
>JANYDX010000350.1 GCA_025363395.1 Verrucomicrobiota bacterium | reverse complement strand
CCGCGCTGTCTGCTGCTCGACGAGCCTCTTTCAAATTTGGATGCGAAGCTGCGGCTGGAAATGCGCACGGAAATCCGGCGGGTGTGCAAGGAATTCAAGCTGACGACGGTTTACGTGACGCATGATCAGAAGGAGGCGCTCTCGATTGCTGATCGCATGGCCATCCTCGAAAGCGGACATATCCTGCAAGTCGGCACGCCGCGTGAAGTTTATAAGCGCCCCATTTGCAAAACCGTGGCCAACTTCATTGGCGAAACGGATTTCCTCCCGGGAAAAGTCCTGGGCGTGGCCGACGACCACGTGACCGTGGAAACTGCCGTGGGTAAGTTCGAAGGCATCGTGGGCGATCCCGCCGAAGTTCCGGCCACGGGTGCTGCGGTCACGGTGTCCATCCGGCCTGAATGCTGGGAACTTCACCACACTCCCCAGGTGAGGAATGCCGTCAAAGGGCGCATCGGTGAATGCATTTACCTCGGTGAAGTTGCGCAGTATGAATTTATCACCGACGGCGGGGCGAAGCTGAAGGTGTTCGAGCGCAATCCGCGTTTCGTGGACGGCCCACAGCGCGGCGAACTTTATGCGGCGGTCGCGCCGGAAGACGTCGTCATTCTGGCGCGGTAAACAAATCTGACACTACCGACGATGAAACGGGCGCTCCTGATCCTTGCGTTGATTGCGGTGGTGGCCCTGCCGTTTATTTTGCGGACTGAGAAAAAAGTCAGTGGCCCCACCGATGCGACGGTTGTTATCATTACCCCACACAACGAGGCGATTCGGCAGGAATACGCCCGTGGGTTTCGGGATTGGTATCGTGCAAAGACAGGCAAGAACGTGGTCATCGACTGGCGGGTGATTGGCGGCACCAGTGAGATCGCCCGGTTTATCGAGTCGGAATACGTCTCGTCGTTCCAGAACTACTGGACTCGCCAGCTCGGGCGCGAATGGAGCATTGATGTCCAGGCTGCCTTTGCCAGCGGACGCCTGACCAAGAATGCCTCGCAAACGGCGCTGGACGCACGACAGGCGTTCATGGCGTCGGAGGTTGGCTGTGGAATCGATGTGTTTTTTGGCGGAGGCACCTACGATTTCATCCGGCAGGCCGAGGCCGGCCGGATTGTGGATTCAGGAATGCTGAGAATGCATCCGGACTGGTTCACGGATGAAGTCATCCCGCGGACTTATACGGGAGAGCCCTACTGGGACAAACAGGGCCGCTGGCTGGGTCCTGTGCTCAGCGGTCACGGCATCATCTATAATCTTGATTCACTGGCGCGGCTCGGTGTGAACAAGGAGCCGCGAGATTGGTCCGACCTGGCCAATCCGAAACTCTTCGGCGAAGTAGCCGTTTGCGATCCAACCAAGAGCGGTTCCATTGCGAAGGCTTTTGAAAGCCTCATTCAGGAGCAAATATACCTCGAGTGGGCGCGGCTCGTTCAGACGACCGGCCGACCTAAGGCTGAACTGGAAAAGCAGGCGGTGATTCAAGGGTGGGCTCGGGGCCTGCAATTGCTCCAGCGCATCGGGGCCAACGCACGCTACTTTACCGATTCCTCGCAAAAGCCGCCAATCGATGTGTCGGTCGGTAACTGCGCAGTCGGCATGTGCATCGATTTTTATGGACGGTATCAGGAGCAAAGTTCAACCGAGCGTAGTGGCCGCCAGCGGCTCGGCTATTATTCGCCGCCCGGCGGCACGGTGCTGTCGCCCGACCCCATCGCTCTCATGCGCGGCGCCGCCAACCGCGAAATCGGCGTGGCCTTCATTGAATACGTGATGTCCATGGAAGGGCAGAAGCTGTGGAATTTGAAGCCGGGTACTCCTGGTGGTCCCGAGCAGTATGCCCTGCGGCGGTTGCCAATTCGCAAGGACTTTTATGCGCATCAGGAATTTGCCGCGCTGCGCTCCGATCCTGATGTGAATCCCTACGCTGGGAAAAATCCCCTGGTCTACAACCCTGCCTGGACCGGGGGCATTTTCAGCGAAATGTCCTTTGTGATCCGCGTCATGTGTCTCGATACCCACGCCGAACTGGCGGAGGCGTGGCGCACAATTAATTCGGACCGGTTGAATGCCGACACCCGCGACCGGGCGCTTGCGGTCATGAGTGATCTTTCAACTGTAGACTATGGGCAGATGTTCAGTCGCATCAAACCGGCGCTGAATTCCAAGAGCAAGGTGGACGAAATCAGACTGGCGAGCGAGATGGCCAATCATTTCCGGCGGCAATACCTTCGTGCCGCCGAGATCGCGCGGGGCAAGTAGGCCCATTGGACGGTTCAATTGCCCGGCGCGTGGCTGGCGCGATAAACGTCGCGATTCAATTTCTCCATGTAGCGTTCGGGATGGGTCGCAGGACTGAAACCAAACGGCGCGTACAGGCCGTGTGCGTCGCGAGTGACCAGATTCCAGCGGCGGAGGCCTTGCAATTTTGGATGTCGGACGGCGAAAGCCATCATCGCCTTCGGCCAGCCCCTGGCCGCGATATTCCTCGAGCACATAGACGTCGCAAACGTAGCAGAAGGTCACGTAGTCGGAGATGAGCCGGACGAGGCCGATCTGTGCGCCACTGGCATTATAAGCGCCGACGCAAAGTGAACCTTGGATCGCGCGCTCGATGGTCGCGCGAGGAATATTTTTCGACCAATAGGTGCGACTGAGACTGGCGTGAATGGCGGTGACGTCCAATCGGGCGGGATCATCGGAAATCAAATGACTGCCGTGCGGCTCTTCCATGGTGGAGCTCAAACCATCCCGGCGATGGATGTGGCGTAAGCGGTGCGATCACTGGCGCGATAAAATGACGTACCGGCAACAAAGGTGTCCGCCCCGGCGGTACGGCACTCTTGGGCGGTTGCCAGGTCGATGCCGCCGTCAACTTCGAGGCGAAACTTCAGGCCGCGCTCGCGTCGCCACTTTTCGATTTGCTGGAGCTTTGAAAGCATGTCGCGCCGGAAGGCTTGGCCGCCGAACCCGGGCTGGACGGTCATGACGAGCACCAGATCGACTTCGGTTAACAGCGACTCGATCGCGCTGGCGGGTGTTCCCGGATTGAGCACGATGCCTGCCTGGCAACCCAGCGCCCGAATGCCCGCCAGGGTGCCGCAGTGATCGTAATTGGGTTCGATGTGAATGCTGATGAGATTCGCTCCCGCCTTGGCAAACGGTTCGATGTAACGGTGCGGTTCATCGAGCATCAGGTGGGTGTCGAAAAATTGCTTTGCTCCAGCGCGGCGGAGTGCGGCGAGCACCTCGGGGCCAAAGGAAAAATTGGGCACGAAATGTCCGTCCATGATGTCCAGATGAAGCCAGTTGGTTCCAGCTTGTTCGGCGGCGAGAGCGCTGGCGGCTAACTGGCCGTGATCGCCGGCGAGAAGTGACGGGGAGAGGAGAGGCGGATGAGGCATGGAGCGGTGAATCATGGAGCACGCAGAATGCCGTGGGCTCAATCCCTAAGGTATCCTGACAAACTAATCGCCTCATTAAGGCCTCGGCGAAAAACTTCGCACCGTGGGGGTGACTACTCTGCTGGCCTACCAAACATCGAGCACGGCGTGTACCGTTTCATCGGCCAGTTGCTCGGCGAGCAGAGGCAATGTTTCAAACTCGGCCGGAACGAGTCCACTGTCGGTGAATACTCCGCGCTTGGCGGTTAAGGAACGTTCGGCGAAATAGTTTTGTTTGCTGTGGTTGTCCGTCAGCGTGGCGTGGGCTTGCAGCGCAAGATCGAAGCGTCGGGCCAGGCCGGTGTCATCTGTGCGGGAGACTGCCACGGTGCGGTCGTAGCCGACCAGCGAGATGCGCAAAACGGCGTCAGCCGCTTCGGCTGAATCTACCAGAGTCACGCGACCATCGCGGATGAACGCTTCCCGCAATTGCGTCGTAAACAGAACTTGGGCTTGGGGGATGACCGCCCGGTTGAGAACCGGCGCGATGAAGAGCGTGGAGAATTTGGTCTTGGCTCCCGTGCCCAGCTGGTAATTGGCGCACCCAGCGAGCACCACGCAAAGACTGGCCAGCCCGACGCACCGGAACAGGAGGGTAGGGACGAAGAACTTCATGAAATTAAGACGGACTGGAATCACACTGGAATTTCGCCGCATTCGAGACGACTGCAACTCACGGCAGATTTAGAACAGCCAGAGACGCTTCGGTTTTTGGGGTTTGATCGGCTTGGCTTTCGGCGCGGGATGGGCGGCCAGCTCTTCCAGTTTGGCATCGACGACCGCAAGTTTTTTTCGGGCTTGGGCGGCGATTTCGGAATCGGGATAAACGGTGATCGCCTCGTTATAAAACACTTTTGCCGCTTTGTAGTTATGGCGGTATTTGAAATAATAATCGGCCATGGTCACCTTGCTTTGGGCGAGGACTTTTTTCATGCCCGCGAGGCCCTTTTCGGCTGACACCATACCGGCGTCGCCTGGAAACAGGATCATATAATCCTCGTAGTAGGTGATGGCCTGTTTGGTGGAGGCTTGATCGTAAGCGGGGCCATCGACGAGTGAAGCGTGAGTTTGTGCGATCTTGAGATACGCGTCGGGCGTCAGCACGTTTCTGGGATAGGTATTGATCATGCGGTCAAGCGCATCGATCGCGGCCTCGCTCTCGCCGATGTTCTTGTAGCCCCGGGAAGCGTTCATGAGGGAAAGCGGTGCGTAGTCGCTGTAGGGCGCAGTGCGGACAATCGTCTCGAAATATTCGAGGGCTTTCTCGCGGTTGCGGAAGCTGGGAATGATGCCCCAGATGCGGTTGCGCTTTCCTTCAAACAGTTGATTGGCGATGCGATATTGCTCACCGATAACTTGGTTGAATTTTTCTGAATTCGGATAGCGGGCCAGCATCTGTTGATAGATATCAAAAGCCTTGTAATATTGATGCCGTTTCTGACGGATGCTGCCCACGCGATAAAGAGCTTCGGCCGCAAAAACAGAATTGGGATACTTCTTGCTGACTTTAGTGTACGAAGACATGGCACTTCCTTCGTGCCCTGCTTCCTCGGCGGCACGGGCTTTGTTCATCAAATCGAGCGCATTGCGTCCGTCTTCGCCCCCGAGCCCGGCAAGAATGCCACCTTCCACGTGCCAGCCTTCCTGTGGCGTCCAGATCAAGTCGGCCGCGAGCCGGGAAGGGATAAAAAGCAGCAGGGACAGGGCTGCCAGGAAAAGGGAGGAAGGGATGCGACGCATGATACTGGTAATTACCATCGAATAAGAGTGGAACCGTAGGTCAAGCCAGCGCCGAAGGCGACGAGCAAAGTATAATCGCCGGGTTTAATCCGGCCGGCCCGGCGGGCTTCATCCAAAGCAAGGGGAATGGAGGCGGCCGAGGTATTCCCGAAGCGGTCGAGATTCACGTAAACACGGTCCATGGGCACGCCAAGGCTGCCGGCAAGGGATTCGATGATGCGATGGTTGGCTTGATGGGGAATCACCAGGTTGATTTGGTCAAAAGTAAGGTGATGTTGTTCCACCATTTCACGGGCAACGGTTTCCATGACCCGAACGGCGTTCTTGAAGACTTCCTTGCCCTTCATGTGCAGAAAATGCCCTCCTGCCTCGAGGGTTAGTGGCGAGGTCGGACAGCGGCTGCCACCGGCCGGGGTATAAAGTAATTCCATCATTTCACCATCCGCCCCCAGGTCGGACCCGATGATGCCAACACCGGGCTGTTCCACTTTCTTCAGGACAGCGGCACCTGCACCGTCGCCAAACAAGACGCAGGTGGTGCGGTCTTTCCAGTTGATGATGGAGGACAACTTTTCCGCACCAATAACGAGCGCGCACTTGTAGCGGCCGGTCAGCAGCTGCCCGTAGGCAATTTCCGTCGCATATAAGAAACCGGTGCAGGCGGCCGAAATATCAAAACAGGTGGCGTGGGGGAGGACCCCGAGCTTGTGCTGGACCACGCAGGCGGTGGAGGGCAGCGGGTAGTCCGGAGTGCAGGTGGCAACAATCAGCAGGTCGATCTCCTCGGCTTTGATGTTGGCGTCCAGCAGGGCGGCGTTGGCGGCTTTGATGGCCAGATCGGAGGTCGCCTCGTCCGCAGCGGCGATGTGTCTTTCGCGGATGCCGGAGCGGGTGCGGATCCATTCATCCGATGTGTCCACCATGGTGGAGAGCTCGGCGTTGGTGAGAATGTGTTCCGGTGCGTAGGAGCCGACTCCTGCGATGATGACTGAGGCCATG